>CANFOP010000077.1 GCA_947448685.1 Chitinophagaceae bacterium
GAAGTGGATGTCATTAAAAAAGTAATGGATATCAATTTTATGGGGGCAGTATATTGTACCAAACTATCCTTGCCCTCTATCATTGAAAGAAAAGGTACTATTGTGGGGGTTTCTTCCATTGCAGGTTACAGAGGTTTGCCCGGAAGAAGTGGTTATTCTGCCAGCAAATTTGCATTAAACGGTTGGTTGGAGGCTTTAAGAACTGAATTGCTGGAAGAAGGGGTTAATGTAATGTGGGTTTGTCCCGGTTTTACCAAGAGTAATATCAGAAATGCTGCATTAAACGAAAAAGCAATGGCACAGGGTGAAAGCCCTTTGAATGAATCTTCTTTGATGAGTGCTGAAAATTGCGCCCTTGAAATTCTTCAAGCGATTGAGAATAAAAAACGCACACTGATTCTAACTTTTAAAGGAAAGCAAACCGTTTTCATCAATAAATTTTTTCCGGCTTGGGCAGATAAACTCACCAGAAAGTTTTTTTATAAAAAAGGAAAACTAATTAAATAATAAATTAAATTTTCAAGTTACTTGTTTGATGTAACTTTATTTTTCTTAATCTTACAATTATTTTTGAAGAATGCCCTTACTGACCATAATAAGTGATATAGGTGAACAGGATTTTCTGACGGGTGCCATCAAAGGTCAGTTTTTACGTTATCAGCAGGATATAAACATAATTGATATCACCCACTCTTTGTCGGCATTCAATTATCCTCAGGCAGCGTATGTTTGTCGTAACGCCATCAAAAACTATCCTACCGGCACCTTCCATTTGATTCTGGTAAATATTTTTGATGAAAACCTGGATCACATGATTCTTGCAGAACATAATGGACATTTTATTGGCTGCGCTGATAATGGTTTGCTTACGATGATTCTGGAAGAGATGCCTCAAAAAGTGGTGAAGTTGGAATTGGATAAAATCGCACAAAAGAGTACTTTATTCTGCACCAATGTATTCGCAAAAGCTTTTTATGAATTGAACAGTGGTAAGACCATTGAAGAAGTAGGAGATTCGAATGTCAACATTATTGTTAAAAATCCTTTGAGGCCTGTTATCGGTCCGGATTATATTGAAGGGCAGATAATTTTTATTGACAATTTTGAAAATGTGATTGTTAATATCAATAAAGTGGAGTTTGAGGAAAATAGAAAAGGTAAAAAGTTCGCCATTATTTTCAAGCGGGATGAAATGATTGACAAAATCAGCGAAGGTTACTCTGATGTTGCTGAAGGAGAGAAGTTGGCTTATTTCAACTCTGCAGGCTATCTCGAAATCGCCATCAATAAAGGAAACGCAGCAGGCTTGTTTGGCTTACAGGGATATTCTGAAAAGCAGCAGCAGTCCATTCAGCAACAATATTTAAACAGCCGTCTTTTTTACCAGACCGTGAAAGTTTTTTTTATAGACCAGTAATATCAGCCAAAATACAAACCACCCAATTTCATTAATGGATAAGTCATCCAAAATATTTTTAGCAGGACATAATGGTACCGTGGGATCTGCTGTTTTAAGAAACATGACTGCAAAAGGGTATGAGCGAATTATTACTGTTTCATCTGATGAGCTGGATCTGCGTAATCAGCAGTCTGTGAATGATTTTTTTAAGAAACATCACCCGGAATTTGTGATTGATGCAGCTGCCAGAGTAGGGGGGATTTTGGCCAACAACAATTATCCTTATACTTTCATAATGGATAATCTTCAAATGCAGAACAACTTAATCGATGCTTCTCTGCAAAATGATGTAAAGAAATTTATTTTCTTAGGAACATCTTGTGTATATCCTAAAATGTGCAGCCAGCCCATAAAGGAAGAATATCTTTTAAGTGCCGCTTTGGAGCCAACGAATGAATGGTATGCCATTGCCAAGATTGCCGGAATAAAAGCCTGTGAAGCCATTCAAAAACAATATGGCAGAAATTTCATTTCATTGATGCCTACCAATACGTATGGTCCAAATGATAATTTTGATTTGGAAACAGCTCATGTATTGCCGTCCTTATTAAGGAAGTTTTATGAAGCGGTTGTAAACAATCATGCCCCTGTTTCACTTTGGGGTGACGGTTCCGCTATGCGAGAATTTATTTATGTAGATGATCTGGCAGACGCAGCAGTATTTGTTTTGGAAAATGAATTCAATGAAAATCTCTATAATATAGGAACCGGAGTAGATTTGTCTATAAAAGAACTAGCCTTATTGATTCAGAAAATATCCGGCCACCAGGGCGAAATCTATTGGGATTCATCAAAGCCAAATGGCACTCCACGAAAAGTATTGGATGTATCAAAACTAAACAGGAAGGGATGGTATGCCAAAACAACACTGGAAGAAGGATTACTGTCAACTTATCAGTGGCTGAAAGAAAATTATCATCAGTTGAGAGAAATGAAGTGCTCCTGATTTTTTCTGAGGATGGTAAACATTCAAACAAAATTTCATGGTAAAGTTCAATGTAAGTAATAAAAAAAAGTTGTTCGTTTGAAAGAACAACTTTTTTTAATTGCAAATTATTTATAGCGGTAAATTATGCAACTGCTTTGTTTACCAAAGCGGCTGCTTCACTTAATAAGATAGCGCTTTGAACTTTCAATCCACTTTCGTCGATTAGTTTTTTTGCTACATCTGCATTTGTTCCCTGAAGGCGAACAATGATTGGAATGTCAATGTTTCCGATGCTTTTATAAGCATCAATCACACCCTGTGCCACACGGTCGCAACGAACTATGCCACCAAAAATATTGATAAGGATTGCTTTTACTTTAGGGTCTTTCATGATGATTCTGAATCCGGCTTCTACAGTTTGAGCATTGGCAGTACCACCTACGTCCAGGAAATTGGCAGGATCACCTCCGCTTAATTTAATCATATCCATTGTTGCCATTGCTAAGCCTGCACCATTTACCATACAACCAACATTTCCATCCAGTTTCACAAAATTCAAATTGAATTTTCCGGCTTCTACCTCTGTAGGATCTTCCTCAGAAAGATCTCTTAAAGCAGCCACATCTGCATGACGCATCAACGCGTTGTCATCAATATTCATTTTACAATCAACAGCAATAATCTTATCATCGCTGGTTTTAAAAAGGGGATTAATCTCCAGCATGCCGCAATCTAAATCAACATAAGCATTATAAAGGTTGGTAACGAACTTTACACAATTTTTGAAAGCATCACCACTTAATCCTAAATTGAAAGCAATTTTTCTTGCCTGAAATCCTTCCAATTTTCCACCCGGATGAACAAACTCTTTGAATATTTTTTCAGGTGTGTCATGTGCTACATCTTCTATATTCATACCACCTTCCGTACTGTACATGATGACATTTTTACAACTGCTTCTGTCTAACAAAACAGCCAGATAAAACTCTTTAACTGGATTAGGACCTTCATAATATACATCCTGAGCCACCAATACCTTATTTACCAATTTACCTTCAGGTCCGGTTTGTATTGTAGCCAACGTACCACCTAAAATATTATCAGCAATTTTTACCACATCTTCCATGCTTTTTCCTACGGCAACCCCACGCTGGTCTTTTCCGATTATAGTTCCTTTTCCACGTCCGCCTGCATGAATCTGAGCTTTTACTACCGCAAACTTGCTGCCATATTGAGAATGAATCTGACGATAAGCGTCCTCGGCTTCTTTAGCAGTGCTGCATGCAACTCCTTCCTGTACAGGAACATTGAATTTTTTAAGTAATTCTTTTGCTTGATATTCGTGTAAGTTCATCTATTTTAAATTTTTGCAAAGATAAGTGAATGTATCAATTTGAAGCATTGAAAATTCGAATTTTCAATGTAACTCTTTCGCAATTACGAAACTTTGACATTATTTTATTGTTTAATTTGAAAGAGGTCGAATGGTTGGATTATACACATTGTACAATTGCCTAATCGTTATTTGAGCTTATATTTGTCGATTATTCAAACAAAATCAGATGATAAACAAGATTAATGAAGCGGTTGATTACATCAAAGCATCTTACTCAGAAATTCCTGAAATTGGCATCATTCTTGGCAGTGGGTTAGGCAATTTTACAAATGAGATTACCATAGTAAAAGAAATCCCATATCAGCATATTCCTCATTTCCCTGTAAGCACGGTAGAAGGCCATAGCGGTAAATTAATTTTGGGTGAATTGGGCGGAAAGAAAGTTGTAGCCATGGCCGGCAGATTTCATAACTATGAAGGGTACACGCCGCAGGAAATAGTTTTCCCTGTCAGGGTGATGAAGTTTCTGGGAATTAAAACTCTTTTAATCAGCAATGCAGCAGGTGGTGTCAATCCTGAATTTAAAGTAGGTGATTTAATGATTATCAATGATCATGTCAGTCAGTTTGTTCCGAATCCTTTAATTGGGAAAAACGAAGCGGAACTTGGTCCAAGATTTCCTGACATGACTGAGCCTTACAAGTCTTCCATTATTCAAACAGCCAAAAAAGTGGCCAGTGAAGCGACAATTGAAGTGAAAGAAGGAGTGTATATCTGTGTCACCGGTCCAACTTTTGAAACCAAAGCAGAATATAGAATGATTCGAGCAATTGGCGGAGATGCAGTAGGAATGAGCACTGTACAGGAAGTAATTGTGGCTGCACACATGGGGATTCCTTGTTTTGCCATCAGTGTAATCACAGACATGTGGATAGATGGTCATGAAGAGATTATTTCTCATGAAGAAGTATTGAAAGCGGCAAAACTTGCAGAACCCAAGTTAACTCATATCTTCAAAGAATTAGTTAAACAGCTTTAATTTATCATCCCGGGAAATGAAGAAATTAACTGCATTCATCTTATTTACTTTTTTGACTTCTTATGCATTTTCACAAGTGCCGAGAAAAAAAAAGGGATTGACTTTGGGTGTGGCCAATACTGAAAACCCCTCCAGCAATGTATCCAATCAAAATACGGTTCAACAAAATACAGGACCAAGAAGGGATTCGCTGGGATTTGAACACAGAGACGATGCCAAAGATTCCATCACTATAACCTATAAATATTTAGATGCCACCAAAAGAAACAATATTGATTCCTCAATAAATGATTTTGATAAATATTTTTCCGTTCCTTCAACTTATGTTTATCTCGGAAACAATGGTGCCGCAGCTCATTCACTGATTTTTCAACCCAACAATAAAATTGGTTTTGATCCGGGCTTCCATGCATTTGATATTTATAAATATACACTTGAAGGCACAAGATTATACAAGACAACCAAACCATTCACCAGCTTGAATTATCAGTTGGCATCAGGAAAAGAGCAAATGCTTACAGCAGGGCATACTCAAAATCTGAAACCCAATTTGAATATTGGATTAGATTACAAACTCATTACAGCACCTGGCTTTTTTGTTACACAAAACAACAATCATAACAATTATAGAATTTTCAGTAATTATGAGGGAAGACGCAAGCGCTATTATGCAGTTTTTTCCTTGTTCGGTAACAACATCAGGGCATCAGAAAATGGAGGTATACAAAAAATCTCAGACCTCTATGACCCCAACAGAAAAGATCGTTTCACAGTACCTGTAAATTTAGGAAGTAAGGCATCTTTCAGAAATAACCCCTTCATCACAACAGTACTTACAGGAAATCATTATAAAGACTTTAATTTTTTTCTGAGACAAGGATATGATTTTGGGAAACATGACTCTATCGCAATAAATGACTCTACGACTGAGTATTTGTTTTATCCAAAACTTCGAATTCAATATACATTCATCGGTAGTAAAAACAATTTTAATTATGGGGATCTTTCTGCAGATTCTTCTATGTATGCCAAGTGGTACGGACTTACATTAAAGACTCCGAATGATACCATTTCATTGACGGAAAAATGGAATATATCACAACATGATTTGAGCCTTGTTCAATTTCCCGATACAAAAAATCTAGCTCAGTATTTTATTGCAGGAGTTACGTATCAAAAAATTTCAGGTCTTGCAAAATCATCGCATCTTCATTTTGATAATCTTGTTTTACATGCTGAATATCGAAATCGTACCAGAAATAAGCGATGGGATATGGTTGCAAAAGGTGAGTTATATTCAAACGGATTGAATCAGGGTGATTTTAATGTGTATGCTTCTTTAGAAAGAGATTTCAACAAGAAGTTCGGAAATGTAAATTTTTTCTTTAATGAACTAAGCAGAACGCCCTCTTTTATTTTTAATCATCAATCCTCATTTAGTTTGTTTGATACGGCCGACTATAAAAAGGAAAATATCATTTCATTTGGCGCCGTTTCTAATAATCCGATTATTAATATAGGGTTTAAAAATCACTTGTTGATAAATTATACTTATTTTAAAAACTATTATCAATCAGAGCAAAATTCAACGGCAATTAACCTTTTACAGGTGTTTGCAGCAAAAAAAATAAAATTGAGCAAAAATTGGTTCTGGCATACAGAATTCACAATACAGCAATCAGGAAAAAATTCTCAAATAAAGGTTCCGTTGTTTTTTACAAGAGACAGGATTGCATTTGAAGGTATTTTTTTCAAAAACCTGATTCTTTTCACTGGATTGGAAGCCAGGTATTATTCAGCCTATAAAGCCAACGGCTATTCACCGATGATTGGACAGTTTTTTGTTCAAGATACTTCTGTAATAAAAAATCTTCCCGATATCAGTCTTTTTGCTCATTTTAGAATTAAAGGTTTTGCAGGATATGTAAGGGCTGAAAATTTGAATACTGCAGGATTTAAAAACGGTTTCAATTGGATGAACAATAATTTTGCTGCGCCATTGTATCCTACTCAAGGATTTTTAATCAGGTTTGGTGTGCAATGGTGGTTTGTTAATTAATTGAACGTATAAATAAATGTGAATAAGTCAGTTTTTAATTGCAACAGCCTCTTTCATATTTGATAATGCATAACTTTGTACAGTGAAAAATTTATTACTTTCCATATTGACCTTACTTTATTTGTTGCTCTCAACAGGGTTTTCTATGGAAGTGCACTATTGCATGGGAAAGCAATCGGGGATTGAATTTTACTCAACAACATCAAATGAAAAATGCAAGCGTTGTGGTATGACCGAAAAAAAAGGAGGTTGTTGCAGCGATGAACTCAAGTTTTATAAAATTCAAGATTCTCACAAGAACAGTTCAAACCAAACGCAGTTATTTTTTATAGGAGACCCAATGCTAAATCAATACTCAATTGTTTTTGGTGCATTGGTTTATCACAGTAAAATTGACAATAAGCCGTCTGTTGTTTTTCCTGTAATATCATCTCCACCCATTTATATTAAGAACTGCGTATTTAGACTATAGAGATTAAGATTCTTCGAGATTTTTTTATCAGTCCATTTTATTTACAAATTTTTAAAACCTTCAATAATGAAATCATTTTCATTTATAGCAATAATGCTATCCGCAATTTTATTTGGTGAACAATCAATTGCACAATCTAATAAAACTGAATCTATAAAAGTGTGGGGTAACTGTGGGATGTGCAAAAAAAGAATTGAAAAATCTGCAAAATCTGCAGGTGCCATCAGCGCGTCCTGGGATGCCGAAAAACTTGAACTACAGGTGATGTATGATGAAAAGGAATCAAACAGTATGAAAATCCAGCAATCTATTGCCAAAGCAGGTTATGACACACAGGATATAACAGCAGATGATAAAGCATATGATAAACTATCCGGATGTTGTAAATATGAGCGTAAAGCAACTATACCTTCC
The DNA here is from genome assembly GCA_947448685.1 of Chitinophagaceae bacterium. Classification (GTDB taxonomy): domain Bacteria; phylum Bacteroidota; class Bacteroidia; order Chitinophagales; family Chitinophagaceae; genus Ferruginibacter. The sequence goes on from CANFOP010000077.1 coordinate 7,708, forward strand.
ATTATAAACTCAAACCATTGATGATGAAAAATATTCTTACAGCCATTTGTTTATGTATTTCTATAGCATCACAATCTCAAATAAAAACAGTCAATATTCAAGCCAGTGGCTTAACGTGCAGCATGTGCAGTAATTCTATTAACAAGGCATTGAAATCAATCCCTTACGTAGATAATGTTGTGGCCAATATAAAAAATTCAACTTTTGAAATAAGTTTCAAATCTGTTGACAACATCAGTTTTGATTTGTTGAAAAAGAAAGTGGAAGATGCTGGTTTTTTTGTTGCAAAAATGGAGGTGACTATGCTTTTCGATAATGTTAAAATCAGTAATGAACAGCATTTGGAAATAAATGGCTTAATGTATCATTTTTTGAATGTACCTGAAAAAATTATAAATGGTTATCAAGTTGTCAGAATTTTAGACAAAGGTTTTGTTTCGTCAAAAGAATATAAAAAGAATCAAAAATATACAACAATGGATTGCTACCGAACAGGAGTAATGGGAGCATATTGCAATAAAAAAGAAAAAACAGCCGGAACAAGAATCTATCATGTAACTGTTTCATAAATCTTCAAGTGATACAGGCTTAAAGAACCTTTAGGCCTGTATTTTTTATTTTTAAAAATGAAAAAACAACTAATTTTTTTAATTTTTTTTATATCAATTTTCCATCGTGCGAAAACACAGGAATTGTTTGTTTTTACAGAACCAGCCAGCAATATGGCTAAAGGTACTATTGGATTCAGATTGTCTAATTCATTGATGAGGGAAAATACTACCGGTGATTTGAATGTTTATATTTTTCCTGAAATCATGGCAGGTATTTCAAAAAAAATAATGATACATGGAGAAGCTTTTGTATCCAATAGAAATAAATCCATGGCAGCTGAAGGAGGTTCGATTTATATGAAATATCGTTTTTACAGTCATGATGAAGTCCACAGTCATTTCAGGATGGCATTATTTTCCAGAATGGTTTGGAACAACAGTGAAATTCACCAGGATGCTATTGATTTGAATGGACATAATTCAGGTTGGGAACTGGGGGCTGTTGCAACTAAATTGATACATAAAGTGGCCATTTCTTCTTCCTTTTCTTCTGTCTATGCTGCTGATAATACTAATCAAGTATGGATGATTGGAGGAGAGCCCGATCGTAATGCTATGAATTATTCATTGTCTATTGGTAAATTATTGCTTCCTAAGGAGTACGTTAACTACAATCAAACCAATTTAAATACAATGCTGGAGTTCTTGGGACAAACCAATGTAACAACCGGTAAAACTTTTTTAGATCTTGCTCCCTCTGTTCAATTTATTATCAAAAGCAAATCAAGAATTGATGTAGGCTATCGTTTGGCCATCTCGAATGATTTGAAAAGAACTGCTCCAAATGGTGGCTTTTTCAGATTTGAATACAATATTTTCAATTCATTTTGAAAACAGTAAAATATCTACAATTACCTTATTTTTCAAAATATGCAATGGTTCCGCCCACCCAGGTTTGGTCTTGGTTATATCTTGTACCAATCATTTTGCCTTTACTGAGTCTGGCAAGATTATGAACGGCAATGGGTCTATGCCATTCTTTTTTTCTGAAATAAAACAATCTGATTTCTGCTTTTGCAAAATCATTCGGTGTTTTAATTA
>CANFOP010000078.1 GCA_947448685.1 Chitinophagaceae bacterium
ATGATACTAACTGGCCGTTATCCATTTAGAACAGGAGGAACCAATCAAGATGCATGTATAAAAATGAATTTATCTGAAATATGTATGCCTGGTTTGTTTAAATCTGCAGGTTATATCACGTCATGTGTTGGAAAATGGGGGCAATTACCATCTGGTCCAAAAGAAGCAGGTTTTGATGACTTTCTTAAATTTAAAGGAAGTGGTGTTTATAAAAACTCTTTAGAAAAAACAATTTCATATGTTGAAAATGATGAAGAAAAAACATTGAAGGAAAATGAATATTTGCCTGATTTGATGCACGAACACTTGATTGATTTTATAACAAAAAATAAGGACAACCCTTTTTTTGTTTATTATCCCATGTCACATGTACATGGTAAAATAGTTCCCACTCCTGATAGTAAGCCTGATAGTAAAGATTTGTTTGCAGATAATGTTTTGTATATGGATAAACTTGTTGGTAAACTAGTTGACTTTTTAGACAGCATAAAAATTAGAGATAACACCTTGATTGTTTTTATGGGTGATAATGGAACAGGAAATCAATGGTATAAAAATTCAACTATTGAAGGAAAAGTTTTATCTGGTAAAAAAGGCGAAATGAAAGAGTGTGGAAGTCTTGTGCCATTAATTATCAACTGGCAAGGTAAAATTTCAAAAGGATTTACATCAGATCAGTTAATCGATGCTACTGATTTTATTCCAACTTTTGCTGATATCATCGGCCATAAACTTCCCAAAAAAGTAATTTTTGATGGGAATAGTTTTTCAGGACTATTTACGGGAAAAAAAATGAAAAAAAGAGATTGGATATTTATGGAATTGGGAAATGATTGGTACGTAAGAACAAATGAATGGAAACTGAATAAGGCTGGTAATTTATTTGATATGTCAAAAGCTCCATTTGAAGAATTATTGATATCTGAGAATATGTATGATGATCAAATAATTAAATCTAAACAAAAACTTCAATCAATACTAAGTAAATTGGCTCCTGAAAAAGGTATTTTGGATACAGGAACCGGAGATGGAAGACATGCAACAAAAGGAAATAAGATAAAATCTAAAGAAGCAGATGAATAATTCATCAAGCGAAGATTTAGTTTACGCAATTTCACTTCGTTTTTCCAGTATCCATTATTTTATGCAATCTTGGAGTTTTAATTATGTAATAGCAATTGTTCAGAAAATCATCATTACAACTTTAAAATTGCCTAACTTCTTTTATGGTAATGCAATACGGCCCATGTATTGAAAACAATTCCCAGTCCAACCATAATAAGAAGGTGATCGCCTACTTCTGATATTGAACTTCCTTTTAGCATCACCATTCTCATAACTCTTATAAAATGACTTAATGGAAAAGAACCTGTCATCACTTTTGCCCACATAGGCATACTGTCTATTGAAGTATAAAGGCCACTCATCATATTGAGTATGTTCATAAAGAAGAAACCCAACGACATTGCCTGTTGTTGACTCTCTGCATAAGTAGATAAAAGCAATCCAAAACCTTGTAATGAAAAAAGGAAGGCACACATGCCAACAAAAACGGTTAAATAACTTCCGGCAGAGTGTATATTGTAAAACAGATAACTGACTATTTGACCAATAACAAATACCAATGCAGAAAGTACAAAATAGGGAACCATTTTCCCTAAGATAAACGCTTGTTTTTTTACAGGAGTAACATTGATTTGTTCTATGGTGCCAATTTCTTTTTCTTTTACCATGTTGAATGAAGTTTGCAACATGCCAATACCTGTGATAAGTGTAACCAATATTCCAGGAATTATGAAAAGATAATAATTCATGTATCGATTGTACCAGTTAATGGGCGCCACGCTTACAATGGCTGCTTCATCAGGGCCTTGAGACTGGATCCAATGTGTTTTTATGTCACTGTTGAAATCAGCAATAATATTGGCAAGATATCCTCCGCTTAATCCTGCTTTCACGCCTTCTATGGCATTGATTTGCACTGATAATTTCTGGCTGTTTTCCCTTACAAGATTTTTTTCAAAATCATGAGGTATTTCAAGAATAAGATCTGCACGATCGTTTTCAATTTCGTTGAATGCATCTTTTGAATTTTTGCAAAATGATGTCAGTTTAAAATAACCGGAGGAGGTTATTTTATGGATCATTGTTCTCGAATATTCTGAATGATCATTATCCACCACTGCCAATGAAATATTTTTTATCGAATAATTGGCGGCCATTGGTAATATCAGCAATTGAATCACAGGCATCATGATCAGCATACGAACCAAACCCTTACTTCGCATCATTTGCTTGAACTCTTTTTCCAGTATGAAATAAAATGATCTGATCATTGTAATCGGATTTTGAATTTTTTAATACTAACACGTAATAGAAACGTACACATACCCAAAAGTATGAGCAACTGTTTCCAAATTGAACTAAAGCCAAGTCCTTTCAGCATTACATTTTTGATGATAATAAAAAACCATCTGGAAGGAACTATATTGGAAAGGAGTTTTAAGGGTAAGGGCATATTTTCTATTGGGAACATGAATCCGGTTAACAACATAGTGGGTAATAGCATACCTGTCAATGAAATCATCATGGCAGACTGTTGCGTTTTGGCAGTTGCAGATATCAGCAGACCAATAGCCAATGAGGTAAGTATGAAAAGTGTGCTGGCAAATATTAATAACATGATACTGCCTTTTATTTCCAAATCAAGTAAAGTGACACTCATTATCAAAATGATAATTAAATTAAAAATGGAAATAATCATGTAGGGCATCAATTTGGATATAATGATAAAGATGGGATTAAATGGTGATACCAGCAGTATTTCCATGGTCCCCAATTCTTTTTCTTTTACAATAGATACTGAACTCATCATGGTGCAAACAAGCATCAATACCAATGCTATTACTCCGGGTACAAAGTTGGGAGCACCTTTAAGTTCAGGGTTGTAAAGCATTTTAGGTTCAGCAAGTATTTGCATTGGAAGAGGAGACTTGCTGATATTCAAACCATTATATTCATGAATGATATTGTTGAAATAATTGGAAATAGTGGTTGCACTATTGGGGTCACTTGCATCTGCTATCAATTGTACCGTTGCTTTTTTATTGTGTTTTAGTTCACCTTCCAGTCCGGCAGGGAATACTACGGCGATTTTGGCATTCCCTTTTCTGAATTCAGATTCAAGTTCTTGTTCTGTGTTTACATTGGAAATGATGTCGAAATATTTACTGTTGTCAATTTTGCTGATAAGTTCTTTCGAAATATTATCCTGTGCATAATCCAAAACAGTTACTCTTGTATTTTTTATTTCATTGGTCAGTGCGAATCCAAATAATAGTATTTGTATAGTGGGCAATCCAAACAGCATCAGCAATGTTTTCTTGTCACGGAAAACATGTTTGAATTCTTTTTTGATGAATGACAATAATTGAGTCATGGGATAAATACTTTGGTTATCTTAATTATTCTGAACGCTTAGCTTTTCTGGCCAGTTGATAAAACACATCTTCCATATCAGGAGCATTCATTTGTTTTTTTAAATTTCCCGGAGAATCCAGTGCAGAAATAACACCATCAACCATGATGGAAACTCTGTCGCAGTATTCTGCCTCATCCATATAATGAGTTGTTACAAATACGGTTACTCCTTTGCCAGCTGCATAATAGATAAGGTCCCAAAATTGTCTTCTTGTAACAGGGTCTACGCCTCCGGTGGGTTCATCAAGAAAAACTATTTTTGGATCATGTACCAAAGAAACCGAAAAAGCAAGTTTTTGTTTCCAGCCCAATGGTAATTGACTAACTAATTTTTTTGCTTCACTTCGCATATCCAGTTTAGTTAGTAATTCATCGGTTTTCATTTTTATTTCAGCAAAACTAAGTCCATATATTCCCGCGTAAAATCTGATATTTTCAGCTACTGTAAGGTCCTCATACAGTGAAAATTTTTGACTCATGTAGCCTATGTTCTGTTTGATTTTTTCAGTTTCTGTATATACATCAAAACCTGCAACATTGGCTTCTCCCGAAGAAGGCATCAACAGTCCGCAAAGCATTCTCATAGCGGTCGTTTTACCGGCACCGTTAGCACCCAGAAATCCGAAAATCTCTCCTTTGCTTACTTCAAAACTCAATTCATTGGCTGCAATGAAGTTGCCGAATCTTTTGGTAAGTTTTTTTGTATAAATGACAGTTTCCATCAGTTAGTTTTCAATAATTTAATAAAGCAATCTTCTATGCCAGGAATCGTTTCTTGAATAGCCGCATCTTTAAAACCTTCTTCTTGTAAATAAGCTACAACAGTATCTTTTTTTGTTTGGTATTTTAAAGTCAGATGAAGACTGTTTCCAAATGCAAAGCAACTGTCAGTACCTTCATAGGAACGAAGCAGGTTCAGGAGTTTATACATGTTTCCTCCGGTTACGGTATATAGCGTTTCACCGTAATTATTCACCAGTTTTTCAGGAGTGTTGACAGACAAAATTTTTCCAGACTGTATCAATGCGATTCGATCACATAGTGCAGCTTCATTCATGTATGGTGTGCTTACCAAAATGGTTAAACCCATTTGCTTTAAATTCTTCAGCATATCCCAGAATTCTTTTCTTGAAACAACATCCACACCTGTAGTAGGTTCATCAAGAAAAAGCACTTCCGGTTTATGAATTAATGCACAGCAAAGTGCCAGTTTCTGTTTCATTCCTCCACTCAATTTTCCAGCTCTTCTGTCTTTAAATGGTTCTATCTGACAATAGATATCTTTGATAAGATGATAGTTTTCAGAGACAGTAGTGTTAAATACGGTTGCAAAGAATTGAAGATTTTCTTCAATGGTAAGATCCTGGTATAAAGAAAATCTGCCGGGCATATAACCAATACAGTGTCTTATTTTTTTATAATCTTTCACTATATCAAAACCATTAACAGTAGCGCTTCCTCCATCAGGTATCAACAGGGTAGTAAGCATACGAAATATGGAAGACTTCCCGGCTCCATCCGGTCCAATTAAACCAAAGATTTCTCCTTTGTCTACAGATAAATTAACATTGTCAACCGCCACTATTTTTTCTTTTCCGTATACTTTCTTGAGTTGTTCTGTTACTATCATCATTCTTTCTAAATTTAATTTATCGACCTGATATTATTTTATCCTCATCTCTCCATACATACCTATTTTTAAATAACCGTCATTTTTTACTCTTACTTTTACAGCATAAACCAGGTTGGCCCTTTCATCTTTTGTTTGGATGGTTTTTGGTGTGAATTCCGCTTTTGAAGCTATCCAACTGATATGTCCTTCGTAGGTTTTATAATCATTTTTTCCATTGTCTATCAATACTTTTACAACCTGTCCTAATTTGATTTCACCTAATTGGTCAGCGGAAATATAGGCTCTAAGGGTCATAGTATCCAGGTTGGCTATTTTGAACAGTGCTTTTCCATAGGCTGTCATTTCTCCCTTGTACGCATATTTAGTTAATACGGTTCCTGTAATCGGACAAAGAATATTTCCTTTGCTGATCAGATATTGAATTTGATCAACAGATTTTTCAAGTGGATTTTTTTCGCTGAGAATACCTCTGTTTTGAGTATTGATATTGGAAAGGCTCAGTTGAATTTGTTGTTGGGTAACATTTATTTGTTTTTGCATCTGCTCTACAGAAGCATTGATGTCATCCATTTGTTTTTTTGTTGCTGCATCGGCTTTATATAAATTTTCAATTCTTGTTTTTTCATTCATAAGTTGAGAAAGCTGTGATTGTTGAACAGCTTCTTGTTTTTTATAAAGCGATACTTGCTCCTGTGGATTGTTGGTTTTTTCATTCAAGGCGTTGATACTTGCTTCTACTTGCTGAGCTTTAAGTTTATCGCCGGTTACATCTATATGACCCACTATAGAATTAGCATTAATGCTGTCTCCTTCATTGATATTAAAATCAATCAGTTGACCGTTCTGTTGAGCGGATACAATTACCTCTTCAGCTTCAAACATTCCGGAAGCATCGGACTGGAATTTATTTCTGCATGATGTAAATGCGACTAAAATAATTGCGATGATGATAATTACTTTATTTTTCATGATTTATTTATTTATACTTTTTAGTGGAAAAATTTAAAATATTTTTATTGAAAACTTTTTAATTTGCTGTAGTGAACTGAAGATTATATGATGCAATTAAAAGCTGTATCTCATGCAATGCCTTGTTTTGACGAGCCTGGTCCTCTGCATTTACTTCTTTTATATAATCGTTAGAAGTGATGATGCCGTTTTCGAGTTGAATTTGTGATGTTTTTTTAATTGAATTTCTAAGGGCAACCAGTTCTTCATCTGTTTGAATAAGCGTATTCAATTTTATAAGTTCATTGTTTTGTTGTTTTATTTGAAGTTGAGTGTTGAAAATAAATAGTTCTTTTTGCAATTCGTTGTTTTTCTTATCAATTTGAATCAATGATTTTTCATTCTTTTTAGTATAATAATTGTTCAGAGACCAGTTAATTCTTAATCCACCTAAAAAGAAAGGTCTCATATTTCCGGAAATGAAATTGAGTGGAGATGGTTGACCGGCGCCCCCTTGCATAAAAATGCCAATATGGGGGATATTTTTATTTTGAATCAGTTTTTCCTGAATAGCATATATTTTTCCTTTAAGATCAAAGGTTTTAATTTCAGGTCGTTTGATGCTATCTGTCAAATTGGGCAAACCTGGTTCTTGTATGGTTGTACTGTCATCAATCGTTTTGTTGATAAAAAAGGAAAGCATCTCAGTAAAGCCTTTCCGTTGAGAATTCAGTTCAATATTTCGCTGTTCATTATGTATCAATTCTGCTTTTAATTTATCCAAACTGCTTTTATAATCTACACCGTTTTTAATTGCTGCAGTTACTTTTTTGATGCCTGTCTCAATATCTTTTCTACTCAATTCGTTGAGTGTAAGTTGTTTTTCAGAGAATAGGATACCAAAGAATAATTGATTGATCCTGTCTCTTATTTTATAAAGTTCTGTTTCCAGGTTTTGTTGTTGAATAGCAGTTTGAGCTTGTTGAAATTCTTTTTGTGTTTTGACTGTATACAATTCTGTCAACGGCTGGTTGACCTCTGCATATATTTTATATTGATCTTTTGAAGGGCCATTGAAATTGATGCCAGGAATTTTGAAAACGGGAACTTCTGATTGTATGGAAGCCTGTCCATTAAATGAAATTTGGGGAAGAATTCCCTTATCCAGGTTGGAGACTGTTAGTCCTTCCGAACGATTGATAAGATCTTTTTGCTTAATCAGAGGATAGTTCTGTTCAGCCCATTGGTAACATTGGTTCAATGTGATCATTTGCTGTGCATTTACTGAATGGCAGCAAAGTGATAAAACCAATAAGAATAAAGTGTTCAGATTTTTTTTGTAATAAATCATTAGCTTATTTTTTAAAATTTACTGTTGGTTCCATCATCGACATTATCCATAATGGAATCATTTTCTTTCTTTCAATCATCAGTTCAATAAAATCCTGTTCGTTTATGCCTGCTCTGCTTTTCAGAATATTGCTGGATGTGAAAGGGAAGAAGATAAGCGACATCAGATTGGTCATGATATGTGCGGGATGAATAGAATTGATTCCTTTATTTTGAAGATGTGTTTTTATTTGTTCTAAAAATACTTTTTGAGCGTTTCCGATGGCTGTATAAAATTTATTGTCAATAACATTACCATGCTGATGCTGATGAATGACTGATATAATAAAAGCGGGCAAATCCCTGTTTTCCAAAAAAGCATCAATATAGTATTGTACAATATTTTCAATTTTCTGCTCCAGGTTCATTTGGGTATTGCCAAAAAGCTGGATAATTCCATTTCGAAATGCTACCATATTTTCTTCCATGATCAAATCATAGAGTTTTTGCTTGCTTCTGAAATAATAATTCAGCAATGCCAGATTGATTCCGGCTTTTTCGGCAATATCTCTTGTTTTGATAGCAGCAAATCCTTTTTGTGTAAATAATTCCCGCGCACTTCGCTTGATTTTTTCCTCTGCGGAAAGCTTGACAATATTGTTCTTTATTTTGGTCAATGGTTGTTATTTGCGCTGCAAAGGTAATAGGGTTGAAGACATTTAAACAAAAAAATTAATCAAATGATTAAAGTAGTAAATTAAATTTATCTGACTTATCATAGAATAGGTTGCCTTTATATGTTTCATATAATCAATTACTAAAACAATAACAGTTGAAACAGTTGTGTACATTTTATAAGTAAATTACGTCTGTAAAGACATGTACGCATTATAATTAAATGGCTTTAAACTGAATGAAAAAGCATCATCGTTTATTTTCATTCATAAAGTGAAGTATCATTGCTGAATTATTAAATTATATTATTTATTTCAGCAATTAACTGTTAACTAAAAGTATTGAATGATTGATATATTGAAATCTCACATTGAGCGCTTGCTGAATAGAACTTTGCCTGAAAACAATTATGAATTTTTTTCCAATCTTTTATTTGAGAAAAGTTTCGATAAAAAAGATCTTATTGTGGAAGAGGGTAAACAATGCAATCATATTTATTTTGTAACAGAAGGCACCTGCTATTTATCTATAACTGACGAAAAAGGAGAGGAGCATGCCATGCAATTTGCCTTGGAAGGCTATTGGATATCAGATTTGTACAGTTTTTTTTCCGGTAAGAAAGCCATTTATAGCGTTAAGGCCTTGGAACCAACAAAAGTATTGATGTTAAATAGAGATAGTTTTCAAACAGTTTGCGATACCTTGCCAGCTTTTGACAGGTATTTCAGATTGCTCTTACAAAATGCTTTTATAGCTTTACAATACAGATTGGCTAAAACCAACAGCGAGGATGCAGAACACAGGTATAATGAGTTTGCTAAAGCATTTCCCCAATTTATACAACGTGTTCCTCAATACCTGATTGCTTCATATTTAGGTATTAAACCACAATCATTAAGCAGAATCCGTAAAGATGCTTCTTTCAGAAAATAGGGTAATCGCTGTTTCCTTTTTTATTAACGTATGTTAACTATTGTTGAATCTGTTTGATTCAAATTTGCACTATCAAATTATTTTAAAACTAAAAAAAATAAAAATGGCGAATCAAACAACCTGGGTATTTGATCCTGCACACAGCGAAATCACCTTTAAGGTAAAACATTTGATGATTACCAATGTAAAAGGTGAATTCAAACAATTTGAAGCATCTTTGAAAACAGAAGGTGACGATTTTAAAAATGCTACAGCAAGTGCCATCATTCAGGTAGGTTCTATCA
>CANFOP010000079.1 GCA_947448685.1 Chitinophagaceae bacterium
GTATTACTACCTCTCATATCAAAAATAACTTTGAGGTCGCTGAAGTTTGTGGTATTTATCTTGAATTTATAATAATCCGCCGTATCCCAATAGGTAGATAATACTGATTTTAAAGAGCCGTTACCATTTGGGTTTGACCATACAGTTGATGAACTTTTATGGTACGCACTAAACAATGAACCTGAAGGTTGTGCTCCTAAATCAGCTACTGCAGAACCTGCTGACACTATTATATTCTTTCCGGTATTAGTAGAAGTGATTCCTTCAAATGTCCATTTTGCAATAGCAGAAGCAATATTCAATACCTGGCTCACCGGAGTCGCAGGAAGGTAATTGTTGTTTCCTGCATTTGAGGCTGTAATTGTTACGGAGCCTGCTGCTACAAGTCTTACTATATTACCTGAAATAATTTTAGCTATCGATGTGTCAGAACTTGTATATACCATTAAACTGTTCAGGTTTGGTGCAGTGGTGGTCGCGTTAATTACAAAATCAGGATCTACGGTTGTTTTAGAAGCCAACGCTCCAAACGTAATGGTTTGATTTGCCTTATTGACTGTCAATACTTGAGATACAGCAGGGGCTGCACTGTAAATTACATTGCCTGCTTGAGTTACGGTTAGTGTAGCAGTTCCGGCACCAACTATGGATACAGTTCCATTCAAACTGATTTTGGCAACTGTTGTATCAGAGCTTGAATAAGAAACAGCAAGTCCTGAACTTGAAGTTGTTACAACACTATATGATGCATCTCCATAAGTTTTAGTTACTGATGCGGCAATTGATGAAATTGTTTGAGACAATCTTTCTATAGTGGTTCCATTTGCATTGGTTCCGAATGCTGTCAAAACATTGTCTCCATTTTTAGCCTGAACTTCAAATGTGTAAGTTGTATTTGCTGATAAGCCAGTTACTGTTTTCGTTCCCCATACTGATGATGTTTGCCATACAGCTGTTGAACCCAATGATCCATTGGCTTGTACGTATAGGTTTGTAGTGGTTTCGTGTACTGCAAACAAAGTGTAGGATGGGTTTCCGTTTGCATTAATAGTAACATTTAAAGTTGTGGGAGTTGGATTGTCAACTGTAGGGGCGCCAGGCACTAAGGCTAAAGTGTAAAAACTATTGCCGGTACTATTGGATGCACCCATTGCATTTGTTGCATTAACACGGAATGTGTATTGGGTGTTTGCAGACAAGGAAGATATGTTTGCAGATACCGGAGTTACCCCTGCGTTGGCGGAAACAACGGATGGATTAGCTACTATAGAATTACCATAACTTGTAGTTAATCCATAGTTAAATCCTGTCGTAGATTCAAATCCATTATCATTAACCGTTCCATTTAGGCGGGCTGAAGAAGAGGTTATGCTGTCTGCATTAAGAGCAACTGCTACAGGTGTACTCTTCTCGCCAATTGCAAAATCTCCAAAAATTCTTGTTCCTGTAATTTGAATACTTGTAGCAGTTGATGTTCCAACAGTTGGGTAAGCCCAATCTGATCCATTGTAATTTCCAACAAAAAGTTTTGCACTATCTAAGCCTCCGGCAGGTTGATCAGCTGCATTAAAGTTGAACACAGCATCATACATTGCTGAAAGACCGTTTCCTGCTATTAAAGTAAAGTATCTCTTGATAGATTTATTTGGACTGATAAGAGATGTTGACAAATTAGGATGATTATTGTCCTGTTGAGAAACAGAAGCTGTTAGAACACCAGCGCCTGCAGAATCTAAGGTTGTTACATTAATACTTACAGGTCTGTAGAAATTAGCTCCTCCTATTTCAAAATTTTTCAAACCTGTTGAACTGATGTTTTTTTGTAGATTACCAATAACCCAACCGGAACCTGCACCTGCAATTATACCAGTAGCAATCAGTTTGTTTGCTCCTGTATTTATTTTGCCGGAAGTAAATGTTAGTGTGCCCGATACCGTTAGATCGTTGCTGAGTGTTATTCCTGCTGGATTATTTACAGTTACATTGACATTCTTTGATAACCCAATTGATGAAATAGTTTGATTGGTTGTTCCATTCAGAATTAAGGTTGCAGACGTTGCGGTGTCCGCTGTTTTTCCAAATATACCTCCTGAATGTTGCAGATTTCCTTTTAAAGACAATGTTGCAACTCCTGTTGAGCCCACATTGCCGGAAATGTAAAATTTGCCGTTATTAATAATTAGATTTCCTGAAATATTTACAACTTGATTAGCTGTTGCTGAGGTGCTATTATTTGCAACAAGAGACAATGTTCCTCCATCCAACGTCAAATTTCCTGAAATATTGAGTTTTCTCGATATAGAAGCAGATCCAACAAAAACACTAGCTGTGCCTGTATTGGTAATTGTTAAATTATTCAATTTACTAGAATCTAGAATAAATCGTGAGCTGGTATTCAAGAGCGGAGTATTCCATATTACATCATAAGCATTAACCGGCAAACACAAAGGATTGACCGTAGTGATATTATTTAATCCATCGCCAACCTTGATTATAGATCCCGAAGTATAAGTTGTGTTAGAGGATGGAATAGTGTTTGAGTTGGCATTGTGCACATAAACGCCATTCACAGTCATTGTACCTGTACTGTTAAAATTAAATATCCTGGTACTGCTGTTTTGGATTTTTCCAGCAGCACTTACTGTAAGATTTTTTCCTGCAGCAATGATAACACTGTCTCCTGGCAACATCGTTAGTATACTACCAGTTCCAATAGTAAGTTGCTGACTAACATTTAATAAGTTTCCAAATACAACATTGCCCACTGTTGTACAACCAGATGTATTGGATGTAGTGATGTTATTATAATTAGACGCTGGAATTGTCTGAGCTATTGTTCCATTAAAATTAACAGTGCTTCCTGTTGTAATAATGGAATCTGTTGTTGGCGTATAAGTACCTGCTATTCCAATCGTTCCTGTGGAAGCCAAGGTCCTTCTTCCATTTCCTGAGTTGGTTAAATTAAAATAGTTTCCTGCGGGAATTGTCTGCGCAGAGGTGCTAGCAAAATCAACAATACTTCCTGAAGACAACTTTCCAAATGTAATAGTTGAGTTAGATGAGTTCAACAAAGTAAGCGTTGAATTAGAAGCAATATCCATAGGTCCTGTGTAACTTGATCCTACAGGAATGGTAAAATTGATTGAGCTGATGCTATCACCCAACACCACTTTAGATCCTGTTCCTGCAACAGTCCATGAAGAATCAATAGTTGGTGTAGCATTGTTTTTTATTACAAATGTTTGATTGGCTGCCGTAAAGCTTGTTGGAGCATTTCCTGACCCGTCAGGATTAGAACCCCATGAAGAAAGCAAATTCAGGCTTCCTGAAGATTTGGAGAAGTACGCTGCGGGACCCGTAATAGCAATATTAAAGGTTCCGCCTGATCCTACATAATCCTGCACCAAGATTTTATAAGTAACTCCTGCAGTAAATGTTGTTTTTACAGAGTCAATTGTAGATGAAGTGGCTGTTCCTGAACCTACAACATTTGTACTAGTTGAATATGATGAGGGACAAATGTTATAAACATATAAATCCCGATCTCCTGCAGTACTAAAGCCATTAATGGTTATGGTAAAACTTCCAGTTACCTGAGGGGTAAATGAATAAAACACGTCTTTATATGTAGATCCAGACATTGGGGTAGCACTAACAAATGTTCCAGTTACAGTTCCTGTATTTGCTGTCAAATTTACAGCGCCCGAACAACTGTCATTGGCAGGTGGTGGTGGTGGAATTGTAAATGTATTGGATATTACGCTTGATAAGCTTGGGCTGCTAAAAATAATTTTTGCAGTGGTAACTGCTGCCGCACTGCTTGCAGTTAAATTAGTAAATGAAGCAACACCACTCACCGCTGTACTTGTAACAGTTCCGTTTAATGTCCAAATATTAGATTCTGCTGCGGCAGTAATATCAATAGTTGCGGTTGTTAGATTGCCATATTGATCACGAACAGACACTTTTGGTTGAGTTGCCAAAGAAGCGCCATTTGTAACAGGGCCAATGGGTTGTTGGGCAATAGCAAGCTTATTGGGAGCACCTATTTTTATTGCTTGAACTACTGTGTCGTTTGTATATCCTGAAGCAAAAAATACAAGAGTTTTAGAGCCAGGCGTTTGCAATAATGTAGATAAAGACGGGCTAAATACTATTTGTCCTTCATTCGTTTTTGAATAGGCAGAATCAGCAATCGACACACCGTTTAATGTAATACCTGTTAGTGCGTCCCTCCAGTTTGGATCTTCAACGAAGGTAACATTGAATGGATTGTCAACAGTAGCGGTTGTGTCTGCAACAAGAGTTGGCGAATTTAAAATTGTTGAATCAGTTGTAAGATTGATTGTATTCGAATTCGCACTTGTACTATTTGTTGAAAATGCTCTAACTCTGTAATAATAATTAGTGGCGTTTCTTAGACCTGATACCAATTGAGAGCGTCCATTTACCGTTAAGTTTTGGTAGCCGGTAATGTAGGAAGGAGAAATATTATTATACGATATTGAAATGCTATCAAGATATAGAGTTTGAGCCGCTGTGCTTATAAATCTGATTAATATATTATTACTTGAATCATTAACAGCACAACTATATCTTGAAAAAGTTGTAGCAATTGTAAATGTTTGAACATCTACAAATGCGCCTCCATTGACTGACTTTTGAACTTTCAAACCGCTAGATCCTGCTGTTCCGGCAATACAACTGAATGATACGTTTCCTACATTATTTAACAAGGGCGATGTAAGATTAGCAGTAACATCTTTTTTAACCTGAGCAGAATAAATAGCGGAAGCAACGTTTGCAAGTGTACTATTTCTCATAACATTCAGCATAGACCAAGAGCCTGAACCAAGTGTATAAGTAGTTTGAGAAGTTGGATAAGAAGTAGGCATTCCTGTTTCAAAACCTTCTAATAATGTTGCAGGTGTGATAGTTCCAAATGTTGGTGATTTGCTTACATCCAATCTGTAACTTGAAGCCCCAGGTACTGAATCCCAGTTGGCTGTAAAACTAGATGCGGTAATTGCTGAAGCCGCATTGGCATTTGGTGCAGACAATGCCAAAGTCATTACATTTCCAGTTCCGTATGCGCTGCTGCCTGAGGCATTGATTGCTTTCACTCTGAAGTAGTAGGTTGTTCCTGCCTGAAGACCTGTTATTGATTGACTCAATCCAGTTAGATTCACACTGTCATATCCTGCAACCATACTTGTAAATCCTGCATTGGCACTAACTGACAACACATAAGTGTTTGCACTTGTAACTGCAGACCAGTTTATATCAAAACTTAAACTTCCAACATTTGAAGTTGTTGGCAAAGGCGCTGAAGATATAGTAGTTTTATTTCCCGTTAAAGGATTGCTTGTAAGATAATCTATTAAGGTGCTGGTTGTATTATTATATGCAAATACAAAGAAGTAATATCTTGTTCCTGCAATCAACGAAGTATTTGCAATGCTGCTTGTTGTACTACCTGCAGTAACCACGGTGCCACCTCCCAAAGAACTTCCTGCGGTGTATATTGTTCCATCTGTAGGCAGGGCGCTTAATGTATCGACTGTACTTCTTATCACAAGGTATCCGTCTGGTGTACCTGCTGCAACTGTAAACGCAAGATTCATCGCAGTTGTGGTAACTGTAGCAAAAGCAAGCGAGGTTGGCTGAGCAGTAGGCTCTGCTTTACGGGGAGTTCCCGTCATAGAAGCAGAGGCTGTACCATCACCCATTGCATTTACTGCCAATATTTTAACCGTGTATGATGTGGCATTTGTTAAGCCTGTTATTACTATCGGCCCAGAAGTTTGTGCGGGAGAACATGCAGTATAGCTGGTTCCACCATTTGTTGAATACTTATAATTAGTTATTGCTGATCCACTGTCTGAAACAGGTGCAGTAAAAGCAACACTTAATTGTGTATTACCGGGTGTGATGGTTGTAATTGAAGGAGCGCCTGGTTTTGTTGCAGGCGTTGCAGTAAATGTTGCAGATGGAATTCCATCTCCCACTGCATTTACTGCCAATATTTGAACATCATAGTTTGTTCCATTTTGTAATCCTGTTATTACAATTGGAGTTGTTGTTTGTGCAGGAGAACATGGAACAAAGCTTGTGCCTCCGTTAATAGAGTACTTATAATTTGTAATTGTTGAGCCTCCATTTGAAGATGGTGCCGTAAATATTACACTTAACTGTTTGTTTCCAACAGTAATAGATGTAATAGCTGGTGCTGATGGAACTGTCTTGGGTATAACACTATTGGAGGCTGCGCTTGGCAAACTGTTTCCTATGGCATTGGTCGCATAAACCGTAAACGTGTATGCGGTGCCGTTAGTAAGGCCCGTAACAATTATTGAACCGCTTTCTGATTGATTTACAGTCGCTGTTATATTTCCCGGATTTGACACAGCGGTATAAGATGTTATTGCTGAACCTCCATCTGAGGCAGGCGCTGTAAATGTAATGGTAGCCTGTCCATTTCCTCCTACAGCTGTTCCGATTGCTGGAATACCCGGCACCACTGGGTCTGATGTTGGTGTAACAGAAATCGATGTGTTGCTGGGTAAACTGTTACCTGCAACATTTATTGCGACAATTGTAAACGTATATGTGGTACCGTTAGTTAAACCAGTTATTGTAATAGGGCTGGAAGTTCCATTGATTGAAATACCATCAGGGTTAGATGTGACTGTGTACCCTGTTATCACTGAACCTCCATTTGAAACCGGCGCTGTAAAAAACACAGTGGCTTGGCTGTTCGCTGCTACAACTGTATCTACTCTTGGTGCCGAAGGTACAATGGCAGAAACTATATTGCCTGAAGATGTTGTTGATATGTTTACAGATGTGGCACTGGTCGATGACAATACTATATTTTTAGAATCGTAATTGCTAACAATTGCTGTTGCTTTTAAACGAATAAATAAAGTTCCGTTTACATTACCTCCTGATTGTGTAAAAATAACTGTGTCTTTATAAGTATTGCCTCCGTCTCTTGAAACTTCAAATCCTATCGGAGCAGTTGCTAAAATTGAACCCAGTAATTTTGTTCCCGAAACTGAAACACTTTGAGCAGCAGAAGCAGAACCAAAGTTTGATGTAAATGCTGTAAGACTTCCTGTTGCTGTGATAACGGGATTGGCAGGACCTTTTACTGATATATTGAAACTGCCGCCATTTGTTGTAGCGCCACCCCAATCAATTACACGAACATAATAAGTATTGCCCGCCGTTACTGCTCCAGTGATTATTTCAGTAGTTGAAGATCCATGTGAAATATAAGTCGCTGTTCCAGTTGTAGGACAAGTTGCACTGCTAAACACATCTAAATCAATATCCCTTCCTGATGCAGTGGTGAATGTTAATGTAACGGTATCGTTTCCTGTAACATCTGGAACAAATTTATACCAAACATCAGTTTTGGCAGACGCATAGGTAAATGTATTTGAAGTATTAGTTGCTGCTACTAATGAGCCTGTTGTAATCCCTCCGTTTACAGCAATTGTGGTTGCATTCGCACATAAATCATTTGCGGGTGGTGGGGTAGGAAGAGCAAACGCATTGGATGTTACACCCGTCAATCCTGGACTGGTGAATATAATTTTTGCGCTTGCCAATGAAGCAGCACTCGTTGCTGTAAGACCGCTGAATGTTGCAACACCAGCCGAAGCGGCAACGGATGTTGTGCCATTCAATGTCCATGTTAAACTATCCGCAGTTGCTGTTATTATCGCGGTGCTTGTAGTTACGTTATTATACTGATCCAGAATATTAATCTTAGGCTGAGTAGTCAATACTCCACCATTTACAGTTGGTGCGGCAGGCTGTGTATTCATAGTTAGTTTAGTGGCGGCACCTGCTGCTATTAACTGAACTATAGTGTCATTATTGTAATTGGTAGCAAAAACCACAATGGTTTTTGAGCCTGCTGATTGTAATAAGGCGGATAAAGAAGGAGTAAAGTTGATATTGCCCGAAGAAACTGAGTAAGCAGATGCACTTATTGAAGTTCCTCCGACTTTAATATCTGAAATAGCAGTTCTCCAAGTTGCATCATCTGAATAAGTAACACTAAACGGAGCGTCAACTGTTGCTGATGCTGCAGCGGTAAGTGTCGGAGCACTTAATGCTAATATGCTTGCCGTTAATGAAGGTTGTGTGACGGTATAATTGGAAGATGGCGCGTCAAATGTGCCAGTTCTTGTAAGCGTTTTATTGTTTCCAACACTGGAATCTGCGAATTCCCAACTAACGGTGCCGGTTACACTAAAAAGATCTCCGTTTACCAATCCTCCATAGGCGGGAGTTCCTGTTACATTAACGGTTTTGTTGCCGTCATAAGATTTATTTGCAGCAGAAAGACCGGTGATGGTAAGTGCTTTGGCCGCAACACTGTTGCCGGTAGAAGCAGTAGTTATATTTACAGAAGTAGCACCAGTGGAACTCAAAACAATATTTTGTGTATTGTAAGTACCTCCCACAGATGCGGTTGCCTTTAGCCGAACCCTTAATGAACCACTCGCATTACCACTTAACTGAGCAAAAATTACCGTATCCTTATAATTGGTTCCATCTCTGGAAACTTCAAATCCAGTCGGTGCTGTTGCAACCATGTCGGCTGTTAGTGCTGCTCCAGAAACTGAAAAAGTTTGTGCGGTTGATGCAGTGCCGTATGTTGTGGTAAAAGCAATAGCAGTTGCGGCTCCTGTGATTGTTGGAGATGTAGCAGTAGATGTTGATGTTATTACAAGATTATCTATACTTGTTTTAGGACGGCTACCTGTTGGGGATGATCCACCAGCAGGACCATTATGATAATAAAATCTGATTTTTACATTGCTTTTATTATTGATTGCGCTAGGCAAACTTACACTGATAGACGCAGACCTGGCAACGTTATTGGTGTCAATAAACGGAAGGTTTGTTCCTGTAATTTCTGTCCAATTTGTTGAGTCTGTTGAGTAATATACTCTCAAGGTAGAACCTCTATTTCCAGTTCCATTGGCTATTTGAGCCGCATCAAAGCTCAGTGTTCCTGCATTCCTTCCTGTAAAATTTAAATTCAAATCACAAGCCACCGCTGCTGAATTGTCTGTGGTACCTGTTGTAAGAAATACCAACTTAGTTGATGATGAAGCATCATATCCAATGGCTGTACTGGTTGCAATTGTTGCAATAGTTGTCGTTGCTGTAGTGGTTTTAGTTGCAGAAGGGATTGACCCTGTACTCAAAACA
>CANFOP010000080.1 GCA_947448685.1 Chitinophagaceae bacterium
ACTGTATCTTACTTCAGGACTAAATGTGACTAAACTATATGCAGGAGTCCACTTGTGCGGATATTTGTTACTGAAGTTTGCTTCAATTTTTTTCTGTAAAAGGAATAAAGGGTCTGCCACTTTATCGCGCATCTCTACAAAATTATTTAGCGCCAGTGTTGCAATGGCATCACCATCGGGCTTTCGGAGTGTTTGATATTCATCAAGAATAAGACTCCAGTTATGGTCATGTTTTGTTATCAAATTATTCAATACTGAGCAGTCTTCAAATCCGCAGTTCATACCCTGACCGAAAAAAGGAACAATCGCGTGAGCGGCATCACCAATCAATGCAAATTGATCCTCTCTTATCCAAGGGAAACATTTAACCGTAACCAAAGAGGAGGTAGCATTGTTGAAAAATTCTTTTTCAAGATCGGGCATCATCAAAGACGCATTCGTGAAAGTTGTATTGAAAAAATCCCTTGCTTTTTCAGGGGTGTCCAGGGATTTGAAAGATGGGTCGCCTTCAAATGGAAAGAACAGCGTGCAAGTAAAACTTCCGTCTGTGTTGGGAAGTGCAATCAACATATAGTTACCTCTGGGCCAAATATGTAAAGCATTCTTTTCCATTTGAAACGACTGGTCTTTGCCTGCTGATATTGTTAGTTCTTTATATCCAAAATCAATGTAGTATTGCTGGTATTGAAATCGATCATGTTGTAATTGATGGGAAAGTCTTGCAGCAGAAAAGGCACCATCGCTTCCAAATATTACATCCTGTTTAGTGATATGTGTTTTATTCGCTACTGTGTTTGTAAAATGAATTTCATTTTTTTTCCAATCAATATGATCACAACGTTCATTGAAGAAAATTTCCACCTGATGCTTTTCAGCCAGATCTATCAGCGTTTTGTTTAGTTCACCACGAGAAACGGAATTGATAAATTGCCCTTCTTTTCCATAAGCCTGGTAACCGGAAGTCCCATCGATATGATGCAATTGTCTTCCATGCATGGGGATAGCGATTTTTCTGATGTCTTCCATCAAGCCAACTTCCTCCAATGCTTTAATTCCTCTGTCGCTCAATGCCAGATTGATAGATCGGCCGGCGCTCATACTTATTTTTCTCATGTCGGGCCTGCGTTCATATATCTTTACTTTGTATCCATGTTTGGATAAATAAATAGATAACAATGAACCTACTAATCCTGCTCCTATGATGGTAATTTCTTTTTGCATAAATAGTTTTAATCGATATTTTGTAAAGTTTTCCGGATGATTTCTCCGAATGTATAAATTTCTTCAAATCGGTTATATAGTGGAACCGGTGCAACCCTTATAACATTGGGTTCCCGCCAGTCAGCAATTACACCTGCTTTAATCAACTCATCAAATATTTTTTTTCCGTCTTTCATCATCAGCATGGATACCTGACAACCTCTTTCGTTTTCATCGGATGGAGTGATGATTTCAATAATCTTGTTGTTAAGCGAGAGATTTATTTCATTGAGAATATAAATTAAATAACCGCTTAATTGTTTTCCTTTCTTTACCAAATTGTGAAATCCGGCTTCATTAAAAATTTCCAATGAAGCCAGATGTGCCGACATGCTTAGAACAGGTGCATTGCTTAATTGCCAACCTTCCGCGGTTGGTATGGGGTTGAACATATTTCCCATTTTGAAACGATTTTCTTTATCATGTCCCCACCATCCGGCCAATCTTGGTATAGACTTGTCGCTAATATAACGTTGATGTATAAACGCTCCTGAAACTCCTCCTGGTCCGCTGTTTAGGTATTTGTATGAACACCAGCAGGCAAAGTCAATATTCCAATCGTGTAATTCCAATGCGACATTTCCGGCAGCATGAGCTAAATCAAAACCACAAATGGCTCCTGTTTCATGTGCTGCTTTACATATTCTCTTCATATCAAATACTTGCCCGCTGTAATAATTAACTCCTCCAAAAATTACCAGTGCTGTTTCATTGCCATGTGTATTGATAGCTTCCAAAATATCATCAGTATCAATATATGAACTTCCTTCTCTGGGGTGTACTTCTATGATTGCATCTTCAGGATTCAAACCATGTAAAATAGTCTGCGATTGAAATGCATATTGATCGGAAGGAAATGCTTTCGCCTCACAAATGATTTTGAATCGCTGCTTGGTTGGACGATAAAAGCTAATCATCAGTAGATGAAGATTTACTGTTAACTGATTCATCACCACCACTTCTTCCGGCAATGCGCCTATAATTCCGGCTAGTAATTCAGGAAATAGTTCATGGTAACTCACCCAGGGGTTTCTTGCATGAAAATGGCCTTCAACGCCATAATTGGCCCAATCTTCCAACTCATTCAAAACATATTCCTGAGTCGATTTTGGTTGAAGTCCTAAAGAATTTCCTGTAAAATAAATGGATTCTTTTCCATTAACCATTGGTATATAAAACTTGTCACGAAAATGTTTTAAAGTATCCTTTTCATCCAATTTTTTTGCAAAATCAATCGTATTTTCAAAATTCATTTTGATGCAATATTTGTGAAATATATTTTTTATAAAGTGGCAATTACTTTTAATTCTATTGCAATTGGGGTAGGTAAACTTTTCACTTCGACAGTTGTTCTGCAGGCTTGCACATCTTTAAAGTATTCACCGTAAATTTTGTTGTACGTCGGAAAATCATTTTTCATGTTGGTTAAAAAGACAGTCACATCAATCATTTTATTCCAACTGCTTCCACTGGCTTCCAGCACAGCTTTGACGTTTGCAAAAACAGAATGACATTCCGCTTCAATATCATATTTTATTATATGGCCGTTTTCATCCAATTCCAATCCAGGTATTTTGTTGTCAACGGCACTTCTGCTTCCGATTCCGGATAGAAACAGAAGGTCGCCAACTTTTCTTGCATGAGGGTACGTGCCTAGCGGTGAAGCGGCATTAGCGGTTTTTATAATTTTATTTTCAGTTTCCATTTGAATAAGAAAGATTATTAAACAATAAAAAAATGTCAAAATTGGATACAAACATTTTTTGGTTCTGTAAAAAACTTCATGGCGTCCCATCCACCTTCTCTGCCAACTCCACTGTTTTTGATTCCACCAAAAGGAGTCCGTAAATCACGTTCAAGCCAGCAATTGATCCATACTATACCGCTTTCGATTTTTGAAGCGATAAAGTTTGCTTTTGAAATATCCTGTGTCCAAATGGATGCGGCCAATCCGTATTGTGAAGCATTTGCGAGCATTAGAGCTTCTTCTTTGTTGTTGAATTTTTGTAAGGTAACTACCGGTCCAAATATTTCTTCTGTGTTTGTCTTGCAATCTGGTCCAAGATTCTCAATAATGGTTGGTTCAATGAAATAGCCCTCTTCACATCTTCCAGTTGGTTGTATGGCATTACCACCGAGTAAGATTTTGCCACCTTCTTTTTTTGCAATTTCTATACACGACATTATTTTTTCAAAATGTGTTTTACTTACAATAGCACCTTGTTTTGAAGTGGGTAATAAAGGGTCGCCTACTGTAAGTTTTTTTGCTCTTTCAATAAATTCATTTTTGAATTTATCGTAAATCGAATCTTCAATTAAAATTCTGCTGCCACACAAACAAATTTGTCCCTGATTGCCAAAAGAAGACCGAATGGTGTTGAACATCATTTTGCTCCAATCGCAATCTGCAAAAATAATATTCGGATTTTTACCTCCAAGTTCCAATGATAATTTTTTAAACATGGGAGCTGCGATAGAAGCAATTCTTTCTCCGGCTCTGGTGCTGCCTGTAAATGAAATCGCTTTGATGGAAGGATGTTTAACGATGGATTCTCCACAATGAGGCCCATCTCCATGAACAATGTTTAACACACCATCTGGCAAGCCGGCTTCTTTGCAAATCTTTGCCAGCAGATAACCGGTTACAGGCGTTACTTCAGAAGGTTTTGCAATCACACAATTGCCTGCCGCTAAAGCGGGCGCAATTTTCCAGGTAAACAAATACAATGGCAGGTTCCATGGAGAGATACATCCAACAATTCCAATGGGTTGTCTTAGTGTATAATTGATTCCGGACTCCATAGCATGACTTTCTGATGCAAACTGCATGGATGCGGTTGCGAAAAATCTGAAATTGGAGGAGGCACGAGGAATATCTACTTCTTTGCTTAACCACAAAGGCTTACCATTGTCATTTGTTTCAGCAAGGGCAAGAAATTCATGGTATTGGTCAATCAGTTCTGCAATTTTGTTCAATATTTTAAATCTACATTCAGTTGAACTTGAGGACCATGATTCAAATGCATTTTTTGCATATTGAACTGCTTTATTGATGTCTGATTCAGTACTGTTTGGAATTGCTCCACATACTTTACCTGTGGCCGGATTAATATTATCTAAATAATTATTGTTGTCAGGAGGTAAAAAATGCCCTCCTATAAAGTTTTCTAACTTATATGGTATTTCCATTTCCATGGGGTTAAAGGTAATTAAATTTCGTTCCATTTTATGAGGGATTCACAGCTTTTCTGCTTTAAAATAATGGTCATTTTGATAAAAAAAATTACCTTTCAAAAATAAAAACAAATATTATGGCAATCGCAGCTCCTTTTAATCTCAAAAAATGGATTGATGAACATCGTGATTTGTTGAAACCACCCGTAGGAAATTATTGTGTTTATAAAGAAGCTGAAAATTTTATTGTAATGGTGGTAGGGGGGCCTAATTCACGCAAGGATTATCATTATAACGAAAGTGAAGAATTGTTTTATCAATTGGAAGGAAATATTGTTGTTAAAATAATTGATAATGGCGTTCCAAGAGATATTCATGTCAATGAAGGTGATATGTTTTTATTACCGGCAAAAACACCCCATTCTCCTCAAAGAGGTCCGGGAACCGTAGGTATAGTAATTGAAAAAATAAGAGAAACTGAAGAGGATGGATTTCTCTGGTATTGTGAAAATTGCGGCAATAAATTATACGAGGAATTCTTACATGTTGAGGATATTGTAAAACAATTACCTCCGGTAATGCAAGGGTTTTATTCTGACGAACACAAACGAACTTGCAATAAATGCGGAACCATCATGTCTGAACCAATTAAAAAGGGATAAGGACGATTTTGAGATTTATAATTTGCATCAATGAAAATAGATATTCACACACATATTATGCCGGCTAAAATGCCGAACTGGGTATCTAAATTTGGATACGGAGATTTTATTCATTTGGAGCATCGAAACTGCAAGGCATGTATGATGAAGGGGGATAAATTATTCAGGGAAGTGGAGGATAATTGTTTTGATGAAAATGTAAGGATGCAGGATATGAAACAAACAAATGTAGATATACAAGTATTATCTACCATTCCTGTATTATTTAATTATTGGGCAAAACCTGCCGATGGATTAGAGACATCCCGATTTTTCAATGACCATATATGCGACACCGTTACCAAACAGCCTCAAAAATTTATTGGTTTAGGAACAGTTCCAATGCAGGATGTGAATTTAGCCATCAAAGAGATGGAGCGATGTATGAATGAATTGAAAATGCCTGGTTTGGAAATTGGAAGCAATATCAATGGTGTAAATCTGGGTGATGAGATTTTTTTTCCTTTTTATCAAAGAGCCGAGGAATTGGGTTGTTCTTTGTTCATACATCCATGGGAAATGATGGGAGAGCAGCAGATGCAAAAATATTGGCTTCCTTGGTTGGTAGGCATGCCTGCTGAAACATCCAGAGCCATTTGTTCTATGATTTTTTCGGGAGTATTTGAAAAATTTCCCCAATTAAAAATCGCATTTGCTCATGGCGGTGGATCTTTTCCGTTAACCATAGGAAGAATTGAACATGGTTTCAATGTTCGGCCTGATCTTGTTGCAGCAGATAATCCTGTCAATCCCAGAAATTATATTGGAAAATTTTGGATTGACAGTTTGGTACACGATGAAAAAGCCATGCAATACATTCTGGAAGTAATGGGTGAAGATTCGATTTGTCTTGGCAGCGATTATCCGTTTCCGTTAGGAGAACATCATCCTGGACGCTTGGTAGAGAATTTTATTAAAGACAATACATTGATAGATAAATTACTCTATAAAAATGCCATGAACTGGCTTGGTTTAGATAATTAAAATTCCTTTAGTTTACGATACCTGCATTTTTCATGGCTATACCCCTGACTGCATTACCGGCGAAAATTTTAAATGCATTTTTGGTGATCTGGTCATTACCCGTCATAATGGGTTCTCCTGAATCACCGCCTTCTCTGATACTCTGCACCAAAGGAATTTGCCCCAGGAAAGGAATATCAAATTCTTCCGCCAAATTTTTTCCTCCCTCTTTTCCAAATATATAATATTTGTTTGCTGGCAATTCGGCAGGTGTGAAATAACTCATATTTTCCACTAATCCTATTATTGGAACATTTAACTGAGCCTGTCTGAACATTGCAACTCCTTTTTTTGCATCAGCTAATGCAACCAATTGCGGCGTTGTTACAACAATTACTCCAGTGATTGGAACTGTCTGAATCATGGTAAGGTGAATATCACCTGTTCCAGGAGGCATATCTATTATCAAATAATCCAACTCGCCCCAATCTACATCGCTAACAAATTGCCTGATAGCACTGCTGACCATTGGTCCACGCCAAACAACCGCTTGTTTTTCGTCAATCAGCACACCAATACTCATAACTTTAATTCCAAATTTTTCAATAGGCATTATTAATCCTTTGCCATTGGTTTCTTTCATTAATGGTCTTTCTCCTCTTATTCCAAACATGATATGCTGACTTGGTCCATAAATATCAGCATCCATTAATCCTACTTTGGCACCGCCCTCTGAAAGCGCTAAGGCAAGATTTGCTGCCACAGTACTTTTCCCCACACCACCTTTTCCACTTACAACTGCGATAATGTTTTTAACTCCACCTAAGATTGTTTTTGGGTCTAATCTGTTGGTAGAGGTGTTGCTGGTAAAATTCACCTGTACATTCGCTTCCTTGTTTACCAATAATTGGATGGCATTGATACAGGCATTTTTAATCATATCCTTCATAGGACATGCAGGTGTAGTCAATACAACTGTAAATGAAATATTTTTCTGGTCAATGACAATATCTTTAATCATATTGAGTGTAACCAAATCTTTTCCCAAATCAGGTTCCTGTACATTGCTAAGTGCCTTTAATATCTCCTCTGTTGTCATCACGGAATTATTTGTTAAATTAAAATGAATACTGCAAAATTAATCATTGAATGCTGTACTTTGTTTTAATAAAAAAAATAATTAATAAAAATCTGAAAGATGCATGGAATAATACAAATGTCTTGTTCTGTGAACCAAACTGATTAATTTTGAATATTATTGAATTAATGCCAAGAGCCAAACTTTACATACTAATAATTACATTTATTCTACCTTATACTGTAAAAGCCCAATTTGAGACTTTCAAAGATTCGGTGGTGCAATTATATGGCGTTGTAATGTCTGCAGATAGTTTGAAAGGATTGCCTGGTGTTAGCATTGTTGTTGCTGGTCAGAACAGGGGAACAATATCAAATGAAGTTGGAATATTCAGCATAGTGGTATTAAAAGGTGACAAAATCGAATTCTCAAGCATTGGTTATAAACCTAAAACGGTTATTATTCCTACTGATTTGAAAGCAAATCAATATAGTTTTATCCAGCTAATGATAAGTGATACCGTATTTCTGCCTGCAACAATAATTAAACACAGAGTTACCAGAGAACAGTTTGAACGAGACTTTTTAAACACAAATGTGCCTAATGATGAAATCGCAATTGCAAGAAGTAATAATAGTTTAGCTGTACGAAGATTTTTGATGTGTAATTTACCAGTGGATGGCAAGGAAGCCTCTTCTCAATATCTTCGACAAAGAGCCACCAAATTATATTACTCTGGACAAATTGCTCCGCAAAATATATTTAATCCGGTTGCATGGGCTGAGTTTATTAAGGCTTGGAAAAGAGGTGACTTTAGAAAGAAAAAGTAAAAAAACAACCATTGAACCTTAAACTTGTAAATATTTAAAGAGACTATCCATGCGAATTTATCTCACAGGTTTTATGGGATGTGGAAAGACATACTGGGGAAAAATATGGGCCGAGAAAAATAATTTCTTATTCTACGACATAGACGAATTGATAGAAGAAGCAGAAGGTACAACCATTGAAACTATTTTTGATAAAAAAGGGGAATCTTATTTCAGAAAAATGGAGTCTGCTTTATTGAGAACTACCCTTGATTTGGATAATTGCATCATTTCATGCGGAGGTGGAACTCCCTGTTATGATGACAATATGGATTGGATGAATAATCATGGAATAACCATTTACTTGGAGTCTTCGGTAAAAGAATTGCTTAATAATATGCTGGGGGAACCACATAAAAGACCACTGATAAAAAACATAGACCAATCAGAATTGTTGAATTTTATAGAAAAAAAACTGAACGAAAGAATTCTTTTTTACAAGAAGGCTTCAATAACTGAAACGGTGAATTCACTCAATAAAAATTCATTGGATAAATTGATTAATCATCACCAAACCTTTCAATAAATGCATAGATCTATTTTAAAAGCCGGAATTCTATTGAGTGCTCTGAGTGTCATATTGGGTGCATTTGCGGCACATGGATTAAAAAAAATAATTCCAGTAAATTCTATTGCAATATTTGAAACAGGCGTAAGATATCAGTTTTATCATGCATTTGCATTAATCATCACTGCCTTTCTATACAAGGAATTTGACCATCGAAAAATCAAGTTGGCTGCAAAACTTTTCTTGGTTGGTATTTTATTGTTTTCAGGTTCTTTATATCTGTTGTCTTTGATGCCACAATATCCAATTGCAGGATTTATAACTCCATTCGGCGGAGTCTTTTTTATTGTAGGTTGGCTGATGCTATACAGGGCAGTAACTACCAAACAATAAAAATGTAATTTATATCTATTGTTTTTGTGATAACAGAAATGTATTTTATATATTTGTAAGCAATGGCCAAAAAAATAAAATC
>CANFOP010000081.1 GCA_947448685.1 Chitinophagaceae bacterium
AACAATTGCCATTTATTTTTCATTGCCATTTCCGTACTGTAGCGTTGTAATTTCGCTATTGGTATTGCTTCTTCATCCATTAAATTATAAACACAGGCTCCTTCGCATAACTTTTCAACCGGACAAACTTTACTGCATCCGGCTCCCATAATATTGGAAGTAAAAATAGTATGTGCACTGCCTTTGATATTTCCTGTGGTAATTTGTTTGATAAATTTTGGCACATCTATACTTGTAGGACAGCTTTTCATACAAGGCGCATCATAACAAAACAAGCAACGATTGGCTTCCACTATTGCAGCGTCTTTTGTTTCAAAAGGAGGGTGAATGTCAGAAAAATTTTCTTTGTATTGTTCTTTGGAAAGTCTGTTTGAAATAATTGACATAATTGTTTTAGTTGTGTAATTAACTTGATTTTTATTTCTATTCAACAATCTATAATTGTGTTATGGCTCCATAAGTTTCCGGCCTTCTGTCTCTGAAAAATTGCCACTTGCTTCTTACTGTATCAATTAAATCCAAATCAAATTCAGCAATCAGCAATTCATCTTTATCTTCAGAAGCAACTGCAAATATTTCTCCCAGAGGATTTACAAAATAAGAAGTACCATAGAACTTTCCCAGATTCCATGGAGCTTCTGTTCCTACACGATTGATACAACCCATGAAATAGCCATTGGCAACTGCATGGGCCGGTTGTTCCAATTTCCATAAATATTGTGATTGGCCTACTGTAGTGGCTGATGGATTGTACACAATTTCAGCGCCATTTAAACCTAAGCATCTTGCTCCATCAGGAAAATGACGATCGTAACAAATATACACCCCCACTTTTGCGTACTTGGTTTGAAATACCGGATATCCTAAGTTGCCTGGCTTGAAGAAAAATTTCTCCCAAAAACCTCCTGTATGGGGAATATGATTTTTCCGATATTTTCCTAAATAAGTTCCATCTGCATCAATAACTGCTGCAGTATTATATAAAAATCCTGCTTGTTCTTTTTCATATACTGGAGCAATGATTACCATATTGTATTTCTTGGCATATGCTGCCAATCTTTCTGTTGTGGCACCTGGAACAGTTTCTGCAGATGCATACCATTTACTGTCCTGCCCCGGACAAAAATAAGGCGTATTGAAAATTTCCTGAAAGCATAAAATCTGTACTCCTTTTTTACCCGCTTCTTCAATCAAAGGAATATGTTTTGTAAACATGGCTTCTTTAATCTCTTCAATGGTTCCATCGCCTTCTGTTTTTGGAAGACTCATTTGAATTAATCCTGACTTTATTATTCTTGGCATAGATAATAATTAATAATCAACCTATTGAAGGTTAAATATATTGTGTTACTTTATTTCTTTTGATAAATTTACCATATCCTTTTTCCACCAGACATTTGTTTTCATCGACGACAACTTTTCCTCTCAACAAAACTGTTTTTACTTTTCCAGTCAGTTCCCATCCTTCATATCCACTGTAATCAACATTCATATGATGAGTTGATGATGAAAGCGTATGTTTTTCTTTTGGGTCCAAAATCATGATATCTGCATCACTTCCAACAGCAATGGTTCCTTTTTTGGGGAACATGCCGAATATTTTAGCAGCATTGGTGCTGGATACTTCCACATATTTGTTCAAAGTGATCCTGTTCTTATTCACACCTTCACTAAACAGCAATTCCATTCTGTTTTCAATGGCAGGATGTCCATTGGGTATTTTTGAAAAATCATCTTTACCCATTAATTTCTGTTCCCACATAAACGGACAGTGGTCTGTTGCTACCACTTGTACTAAACCTTGGTTGATTCCTGCCCACAATGTTTCCTGGTCTTTCTTTTCCCTTAGTGGGGGACTCATCACCCACTTTGCCCCTTCAAAATTATTTTGATACAAACTTGCATCAAGGACTAAATATTGAATACAAGTTTCCACAAACATTTTCTGATTTCTTCGGGTAGCATTTCTGACTGCATTCAATGCACCTTCACACGTCAAGTGTACAATGTATCCCGGACATTCAGTATAACTGGCCATATCAACAAATCTTTCACTGGCTTCTGCTTCAGTAATTTCGGGCTGAGACAGGTAATGATACAATGGTGAAAGTTTGCCTTCTTCTTTATGTTTTTGCACCAAGTAATCAATCATATCGCCATTTGTAGCATGAACATTGATCATGCCGCCATGCTTTTTTACTTCTTCCATCAAACCAATCATTTGACGGTCATCAATCATCAATGCCCCCTTGTATGCCATGAAAGTTTTGAAAGAGGATATTCCCTCCTTCTCAATCATTGATTTAATTTCTTGTTTTGTATTTTCGTTGAAATCTGTTACTGCCATGTGAAAACTGTAATCACCAACAGCATTCCCATTTGCTCTTCCATTCCATTCATCCAATGCAGATTGTAAAGAATTTCCCTGTTTTTGTAAAATGAAATCAATAACTGTTGTAGTACCACCAAACAATGCCGCCCTTGTGCCGGTTTCATAATTGTCGCTTGAATAGGTTCCCATAAAAGGCATATCCAAATGAACATGAGGATCAATACCACCCGGCATGACTAATTTGCCTGATGCATCAATTATCTTGTCTGCGTTTTCAGGCAAATTTTTACCAATGGCAACAATCGTTTCATCTTTGATTAAAATATCAGCAATGTAATCGTCCGTTGCGGTAATAATTCTACCATTTTTAATTAATGTCGACATTTTTATTTTTTTGCATTAGAATATAATAAATGATTCCACTCAGAGCGAAACCAACAAACCAAGCATAATTGTAAAGATGGTTTATCCAAGATGGGAAAATATCTTTACTGATTACATTTATTTGAATTAAAAATCCGGGAACATTTGGCAAAATTCCAAATAACAATGCAATAATGGCTTTTGAATTAAATCCATTGGTGTATCGATATGCTCCATCATGGCGATATAGATCTTCAGCAATAAGATTTTTCTTTCTGATAAAATAATAATCTGCAATCATAATTCCACCCACAGGACCTAACAGGCTCGAATATGCGATGAGCCAGGTAAAAATATATCCATTGGGATCCGCTATTAATTTCCAGGGAAAAATCAATACCCCAATTATTCCGGTAATATATCCGCCCAATCTGAAATTAATTTTTTGAGGTGAAAGATTTGCGAAATCATTCGCTGGACTCACAATATTAGCAGCAATATTTGTTGCCAAAGTGGAAATAATAATTCCAAACATGGCGATGGTTACCATGATTTTGCTGTCAAATTTTGAAGCAAGTTTCACAATGTCCCATTCAGTATTTCCATAAATGATGGCAGTAGCTGAAGTGACTATTACGCCTACAAAGGCAAAGAACGTCATAGCAGGAGGCAACCCGATTATTTGTCCTTTTATCTGAGCTTTTTGAGAAGTGGCGTATCTTGTAAAGTCAGGTATATTCAATGACAATGTAGCCCAAAATCCAACCATACCGGTCAATGCTGGGAAAAAGTAAGCGAAGAAATCTTTGGTAGACGCAAACTTAGAAGGTTGTTCTAAAATTGGCCCAAGTCCTTTTGCAGCAACAATTGCCCAAATTAATAATGCCAAAGCGGCTATAGGTAAAAAGAATGCTTTGAAAACCAATAATTTTTTTATGCTGTCCACTCCTTTGTATACAATAAACATATTAAGAGCCCAGAATAAAAGAAAACACAACATAGGAACAATCTGAGGAAACAAGGAAGTTAAATCAATTTCAGAGAGACCGGGTTGCCATACTCTGATGATATTATAAAGTGATGCGCCTCCAATCCATGTTTGAATGCCAAACCAACCACATGCTACTATGGCGCGAAGCATAGCAGGTATGTTAGCACCTTTCGTTCCAAAACTTGCTCTTACAAAAACCGGAAATGGTATTCCGTATTTTGCACCTGCATGGCCGTTCAATATCATTGGGATCAATACTATCGAATTACCTAAAAATATCGTAAGAACAGCCTGCCACCAATTCATTCCTCCTCCAATCAATGAACTGGCCAACATATAAGTTGGAATACATAAACTCATGCTTATCCACAATGCAGCGTAATTCCATGTACCCCATTTGCGTTGGCTTTGAGGAATTGGTGCGAGATCTTCGTTAGTTAATGATGAATTGAATTGTTGCGTTTGTTCCATAAGTGATTAATTGACATGTTCATCTGCAATTTTGATTGCTTCACTAATAATTGCCAATCCCTCATCTATTTGTTCTTTGGTGACACAAAGGGGCGGGGCTACAAAAATATATCCCCATCTCACAAATGTGTACATACCCATTTCTCTTATTTTAGCAGCCACTTTGTTCATGACAATCATTTCTTCTGGCTTTGCATTGAATGGAGCCATTGGTTCTTTTGTTTGGCGATTTTTTACTAACTCTATACATCCTAATAAACCTGTAGTCCTGAAGTTACCAATAGAAGGATGTTTTTCCATGAGTGATTTCATTTTTTCAGTAACATATTGTCCCATGGCTGCGGCATTTTCAATCAGTTTTTCATCTTCATAAATCTTTAAAGTTTCCAGCGCAGCTGCACAACTTACCGGATGGGCGGAATAAGTCAACCCAAGGGCAAGAACAGTATCATCATATTTCGCTGCAATTTTATCAGAAACCATCAGGCATCCGAAAGGTAGGTAACCGCAAGTTAATCCTTTAGCCATAGCAATCATATCTGGAATGATACCATGATTTTCAAATCCAAACCATTTTCCTGTTCTGCCAAAGCCACTCATCACTTCATCTATGATCAATAGAATTCCGTGTTTGTCGCAGATTTCTCTGACAGCCTTTAAATACCCCTTAGGATATTGAAGACAACCGGATGAACCAGATTCACCTTCTAAAAGAATGGCAGCAATATTACCGGGACCTTCATATGCAATCATTCGTTCCAACTGAGCAACTGCTTCTTTTAAAAGATTCTCTTCCCCATATTCCCATCGATAGAAATAAGGCAGATCAAAATGAACAAAATTAGGTGCTTGTTGAGCATCAGCAGGAATCCTTCTTGGATCACCGCTTGCAGAGATGGCACCTATGGAAGCACCATGATAAGATTGATAGCGACTGAGAATTTTATGCCTTCCGGTGTATAATCTTGCCAGTTTAATAGCGTTTTCAATGGAAGTGGCACCGCACAAGGTAAAGAATGCCTTATTTAAATCACCGGGACAAATTTCAGCCAACTTCTTCCCTAACTCTCCCCTCACTTTAGTTACACAGCTTGGTGTAACATAACTCACTTCCTGCATTTGTTTTATAACGGCCTCGGTTATGCGCTGATTTCCATGACCAATATTCACATTCATCAGTCCTGAAGAAAAATCGATGATTCTGTTGCCATCGTAATCATATAAATAAACCCCTTCTGCGTATTTAATCGCTATCGGATTCTGACCCTTTTGTTTGCTCCAGGAGAACAAGGTATAATCCAAATTCTGTTGAACTATTTCCTTTGTTTCTGACATCGTTGTGGTATTGTTGTTCATATAATAATTAATGATGAAGATAAATTGAAAATTATTAACTCATCCAGTTTACACCTGCTTCAGGATTCCATTTTGTGGTACTCTTTTTAAGTTTAGTCCAGAATTCGATTGAACTTTTTCCGGTAATATCTCCTACACCAAATTTACTTTCATTCCAACCACCAAAAGAAAATGGCTCTCTCGGAACCGGAACTCCTACATTAACACCAATCATTCCGGCACTTGCCTTTTCAATGATATACCTTGCCATTCCTCCATTCTGCGTAAACACGCTTGCTGCATTTCCGTAAGGATTTTTATTTTCAATAGCCAATGCCTCATCAACCGTATTGGTTCGCATAATACTGATTACCGGCCCAAAGATTTCTTCCTTGGCCACTGACATATCTGGTGTTACATGATCAATAACAGTAGGGCCAACATAGGTGCCGTTTTCTTTTCCGGCAACTTTAGTATTTCTGCCATCCACTAAAATTGTAGCCCCTTTTTTTTCTGCTTCAGTGATATATTTTTCAATTCTTTCCTGAGATTCTTTATTGATGACTGCTCCGAGATTTTCACCTGGTATTATTTTTCTTGCTTCTTCACAAATAGCATTGACAATGTGATCAATATTTCCAACACCCACCATTGCGCTGGCGGCCATGCATCTTTGTCCTGCACAACCACTCATAGATGCAGCAACATTTTGAGCTGTCATGGATGGAATCGCATCAGGCAACACCATCAAATGATTTTTTGCACCACCTAAAGCCAAACATCTTTTATAATTGGAAGTCGCTCTTTGATATACAATTTTTGCTACTTTAGTTGACCCAACAAATGAAACGGCTTCTATATCAGGGTGGTCACATATGGCTTCTACAATTTCAACATCACCATTCACAATATTGAAAACACCATCTGGCAATCCCGCTTCTTTCAGCAGCATGGCAATCTTCGCACAGCTTAATGGCACTTTTTCGGAAGGTTTTAAAATCATACAATTGCCTAAAGCAATTGCATTTGGTATAGTCCAATTTGGAACCATACTTGGGAAATTGAACGGAACAATGGATGCAACCACACCTAAAGCGACATGCTCTGTTCTGCATTCTACACCCCGACTCACTTCCAGCACTTCGCCCGTAATTAATTGCGGTAAAGAAGTAGCGAACTCTGTTAATTCAATACACTTCTCTATTTCAGCAACAGATTCACCATAAGTTTTACCATTTTCTTCACTACACAATTCAGACAATTCTTTCAAATGCTTTTCCAATAAAGTTTTATATCTGAAGAAAACCTGTACTCTTTCTTTGATAGGAGTTTTACTCCATCCGGGAAAAGCAGCCTTAGCCGCCTCAACTGCATCATCCAGATCTTTTGCCGATGACATTTGAAGTTTTGACAATAATGTTCCATCAATAGGAGAAATAACTTCCATTGATTTAGAAGTGGAGGCATCAACAAATTTTCCGTTGATAAAATTCTGAGTAGGTGAATATTTCATATATAGTTGCGTATGTTTATTGAATAATAACAGATAAAATCACTTAAAAAGCCAGCTAAAGAATTTTTAGTTTAAACCATAAAAAATGAAAATAATTCATTTATCATTAAAAATATAACATTAATTTTACTTTACAACAGATTATTTAACTTTTTTAATGGACGCACAATTCACTTTAGATCAATTGGATTTTCAGATTCTTTCTTTTCTTCAAAAAGATGGGCGAATGTCCTTTACTGTTATTGCCGAGAAACTGAATGTATCAATTGGGACTGTTAGAACAAGGTTTAATAAATTGATTGAAGAAGGAACTGTAAATATCATTGGAAGAGTTAACCCTGATAAAGTAGGCTTCAACTGCTACGCGCATATTGCTGTTTTTGTAAGACCTGCAACGCTTAAAGAAAAAGTGGCTCTTAAAATTGCTAAACTTCCTGAAGTAAGTTTTCTTGCCATGACATCAGGTGATTATGATTTGGAAGTAGATGCTATGTGCAGAGACAACAATCACCTGGTTGACTTTGTAAATGATATCAGTAAAATTGAAGGTGTAAACCAAACAAAAACCACCATTTATTTTAAAGTATACAAATATGCACAGCCTGATTTAAAGCTTTTAAAGAAATAAGAAAATGACCAGAGAAGAAAGATTCATGATGGAAGCCATCAAATTAGCACAAAATAGCGTTCAAGAAAATCAGGGAGGTCCATTTGGATGTGTAATAGTAAAAGACGATATCATAATCGGAAGAGGAAACAATAAAGTCACTTCCACCAATGATCCTACTGCCCATGCAGAAGTGGATGCTATCAGAGATGCCTGTAAAAACATTGGCACGTTTCAACTGGATGATTGTGAAATCTACACAAGTTGTGAACCATGTCCCATGTGTCTGGGTGCTATATATTGGGCAAGACCAAAAGTCATTTATTATGCCAACAACAGAAAAGACGCTGCAGATATCGGTTTTGATGATTCCATGATTTATGATGAAATGAGCAAATCTTATACAGATAGAAAAATACCGATTATGTCAATCTCAAGGGAAAAGGCATTGACCGTATTCAATGAATGGAAAAACAAAGAGGATAAAACTCAATATTAAAATTGAATGATTCGTTACAAATTATGTTATTTTTTGAACTCGTCTTTCAAATAAAGTGCAGTATGACTTTCTTTATTGTTAATCATTTCCTTAGGAGTGCCTTCGTATAATACTCTTCCTCCTCCTCCACCACCTTCCGGACCTATGTCAATAATATGATCGGCTACTTTTATCATATCCAGATTGTGTTCAATTACCAATACAGTATTTCCCCTGTCAACCAATTTATTCAAAACATCCAAGAGATGACTGATATCTTGAAAGTGAAGCCCTGTGCTTGGTTCATCTAAAATATAAAATGTTTTCCCTGTGTCACGCTTGGCCAATTCAGTAGCAAGTTTTACTCTTTGAGCTTCACCTCCACTCAATGTTACCGCGCTCTGTCCTAA
>CANFOP010000082.1 GCA_947448685.1 Chitinophagaceae bacterium
CATCAATGCCAACAGAATAATGATTGTTGCCTGCGGCACCAGCTGGCATGCAGGACTAGTGGCAGAGTATATTATTGAAGAATTATGCAGAATTCCTGTAGAAGTTGAATATGCTTCTGAATTCAGGTATAGAAACCCTATAGTAAACAAAGGTGATGTTATTATTGCTATTTCTCAAAGTGGAGAAACAGCCGATACATTGGTGGCACTGGAAAAAGCAAAAGAAAATGGAGCTTTCATCTTTGGTGTTGTGAATGCCGTAGGTTCTTCTATTGCCAGGATTTCAAATGCAGGTGCTTATACCCATGCCGGACCCGAAATTGGGGTTGCCTCCACCAAAGCCTTCACCGGACAATTGGCTGTATTGATGATGATGGCTTTAAGTATAGCAAAACATAAAAAAAGCATTACTGAAGAAAGATACAATACATTGTTGACTGAGTTGGAACAGATACCGGAAAAAATTGAGGTAATACTAAAAAATGCTCACCAAATAAAAGAGATAGCCGAAAAATATAAAAATGCCGCTGACTTTTTATTCTTAGGAAGAGGATATAATTTTCCCATTGCATTGGAAGGCGCTTTAAAGCTGAAAGAAATCTCCTACATACATGCTGAAGGATATCCTGCGGCGGAAATGAAACATGGCCCAATTGCATTAGTAGATGAAAATTTACCTGTTGTATTTATAGCAACAAAAGACCCTTATCATGAAAAGATAGTCAGTAATATGCAGGAAATAAAAGCCAGAAAAGGTAAAATAATTTCAATTGTAAATGAGGACGATCTCATAAGCAGAGAATTAAGTAACGACTACTTCTCAATTCCTGTTTCTGATGAAATCATTGCACCTTTGCTGACAGTCATACCGCTTCAGTTGATGTCATATTATGTTGGTATTGCAAAAAGCATTGATGTAGATAAACCCCGCAATCTTGCAAAAAGCGTAACGGTGGAGTAGAATGAAAAACAAACTATTTATCTTTCTCGCTATTTTATCTGTTTTAGGTAACATTATTTTGGGCTATGTTATTGTCAGAAAAAAATCAATGAGCAATAGTTTGAAAACGGAGCTCTCACACAGATACAATCGACATAAGATTTATGATTTATTTCCTACAGATTCCAACTCTATCGTTTTTTTAGGAGACAGCCAAACAGAGTTTTTTGATCTGAGTGAATTTTTTAAAAACGAACATATAATAAATAGAGGAATAGCAAGTGACAGAACAGACCAGATTTTGAATAGAATAAATCAGATAACTGACGGGTCTCCCAGAAAAATATTCATTCAAATAGGTGTAAATGATTTATGTATAAGCAGAGAAAAAAACATAAATAGCGAGACCTCTATTGAAAATTGTTTTGATAACATCAAATTGATATTACAGCAAATACATAAAAAAAGTCCCTCCACCGAGTTATATTTTCAAAACACTTTTCCATACAAATATGTAATCGATGAAATAAAAAAGCTAAATCAATTAACAGCATTTTACTGCAAAGAAAAAAATATCATTTACATTGATCTTTTTAGTTCGTTTTGCTCAAATGATTGGCTGAAGCCAGAATATGACTGTGGTGATGGCTTGCACTTAAATGGTAAAGGTTATTTGCAATGGAAGAAAATGATAGAAAAATATGTCAATGAATAAATCATTTTACTCATTGATAAACATTACAACAATCATTTTTATTAAAACAAAAATCCTTATCTTCAAACTGATTGGGAAAATTAAATATTATTGCTCTGCATAAAACCCTCACTTCAATATGAATATCATAAAAAAAAGTGCAGTTAGTCAAATAGGATACGAATTCATCGAAAAAATATTTTTACCAAAAGGCAAAAATGAATACCATCTCAGATTTCAGCAGTACACCACAAAGCAGTATAAAGCATTAACATCCGAACAAATTATTGTTTTAAAAAACAACCACAACATTTCCGACAACTGGAACAACATTACTGTAAGTAAAAAATTCAATCCAGCACTTGTAAAGAATTGCAGATTCTTTGGAGTCATCAGAATAGGCGAACTACAGGAAATATGCCATGAGTTTCACGATTTCACCATGCCTGTTGGAATATACAACAGCACTATCATCAGTTGCGATATTGGCGATAATGTTTGCATTGACAATGTAAATTACATGAGCCATTACATCATTGAAAACGAAGCGATGCTGGTTAATGTCAATGAATTGGCTACAACTGAAAAAGCAAGATTCGGAAATGGCATTTTAAAAGAAGGAGAAGAAGATGAAAGTCAAAGAATGATCATCGAAGTTTGCAATGAGAATGGAGGAAGATTCATTGTCCCCTTTGATGGAATGCTGGCCGGAGATGCTTACTTGTGGAGCAAATACAGAGATGATGATGCTTTACTGAATAGTTTTAAAAAACTGACCGAAAATAAATTTGACAAACAAAGAGGTTATTACGGAAGAATTGGTGCAAGAACCATTATAAAAAACTGCAGACTTATAAAAGACACCAACATCGGATCCGATGCCTACGTTAAAGGAGCTAATAAATTAAAGAATCTGACCATTAATAGTGATGCTGAGAGAAAATCTCAAATTGGCGAAGGATGCGAACTCGTTAATGGTATTATTGGATATGGATGCAGAATATTTTATGGAGTAAAAGCAGTTAGGTTTATCGTTGCTTCTCACTCTCAATTAAAATATGGTGCAAGGCTCATCAATTCATACCTTGGCAACAATTCTACAATTTCTTGTTGCGAAGTACTCAACAGCATGATATTCAATGCTCACGAACAACACCACAACAATTCGTTCTTGTGCGCCTCGCTGGTAATGGGACAAAGCAATATTGCAGCTGGAGCAACAATTGGCAGCAATCATAATAGCAGAAGCGCTGATGGCGAAATCATCGCAGGAAGAGGATTTTGGCCCGGCCTATGTGTAAGTTTAAAACACAATTCAAAATTTGCTTCTTTTACTTGTATTTCAAAGGGAGACTATTCTTACGAATTAAACATACCTATTCCATTCAGTCTAATCAGTAATGATATAAAAAATGACCATCTTGTAGTGATGCCTGCCTATTGGTTTATGTATAACATGTATGCACTTTCAAGAAATGCACACAAATACCAGGATCGCGACAAGCGAACCGAAAAAATACAAAAAATAGAATTTGATTTTCTCGGTCCTGATACCATCAACGAAATATTTGATGCACTATTGATTTTAAAAGGCTTACAACCCAATGAAAAAGATGAGGCGGAAATAACAGGATGGGAAAACAGCAAAAGAAAAATAGTTGTCATCAAAATAAATCAATCCATCAATGCATACAAAAAAATGATTGAATTGTATGCCGGAAACCAATTACTTGAATTGATTAAAAAGAAGAATATCCAAAGTTTTAATGAATTAAAAAAATCTCTTCCTTTAAAAAATAAAAGGACTCAATGGATTAATATTGGCGGGCAGCTTATCAAAGAAAGTGAAGTAGTTCGTTTGAAAAATAATATAAAAAGCAATAAAATAAATAGTTGGGATAAGGTTCATCAGTTTTATATTGCACAAGGAGAAAATTACGAAAAGGATAAATCGGCTCACGCATTTGCAAGCTTGCTGGAATTATGGAATATAACATCCTCTGCCTTTACTGCTGAGTTTTTCAATAAGTTAATGAAAGAAACGTTGAGCACAAAATCATGGATAAATGATCAAGTATTAGAAACCAGAAAAAAAGACCACACCAATCCGTTCAGAAAAATGATATATGACAACCAGGTTGAAATGGATAAAGTACTGGGAAAATTAGAGAGCAACAGTTTTATAACTGAGCAACATAAAGAATTTGAAAAAATGAAGAAGGAAATACGGCAATTAATTAAAAAATGGAAACTTTCTTAAACTTATTGTTTAGATATAAAAAAATGAAGCGCAAGCTCGTATCCTTTCATACCCATTCCACTGATAACCCCCATTGCTTTAGCAGAAACATGAGAAATTTTTCTGAATTCCTCCCTTGCCATTATATTCGATAGATGTACCTCAATTACGATTGCTGGTACAGATGCTATTGCATCACCAATGGCTACGGAAGTATGTGTATATCCCCCCGGATTTAAAATAATTCCCTCAGAATCGAATCCTCTTTTTTGTATCTCATCTATCAATTCACCTTCAATATTACTTTGAAAATAACTGAATTCAACGTGTGGGTAGGTAGATTTCAATTGCTGCAACAATTCTTCGAA
Organism: Chitinophagaceae bacterium; assembly: GCA_947448685.1. Classification (GTDB taxonomy): domain Bacteria; phylum Bacteroidota; class Bacteroidia; order Chitinophagales; family Chitinophagaceae; genus Ferruginibacter. The sequence goes on from CANFOP010000082.1 coordinate 4,242, forward strand.
AGTCTTATTTCCATATACATCAGGTTCTCTGACTCCTGTTAAATTTAAATTAGGACCATTAATGACAGCAATTTTCATAAAGTAAAAGTAATAAACTAAAAAGTAAAAAATGAATGCAATAAGAAAAAAGTCAGCAAAATCATGATTTTCAATTCAAGTTAGTACGTAAAAATATTTTGAATTTTGAAAACCAAATCCTCTAAGCAACGCCCATTTACTTCCAAAAAAAAATGCCCCGTAAACGGAGCATTTCATTAATTTTTTTGAACTATTAAGCCTCTTCTGTACTTTCTTCAGCAGTCGCTTCAGTTGAAGTTTCTTCTGAAACAGTTTCATCAGCAGCTTTCTTTTTACCACCAGCACGACGAGTCTTTTTAACAGGTTCTGCAGCAGCAGTTTCTGTACTTATTCCCTTGCCATATATTTCATTGAAATCTACCAATTCAATCATAGCCAATTCTGCATTATCACCGGTACGTGCACCCAACTTAATGATACGGGTATAACCACCGGGACGACCAGCAACCTTAGGCGCAACCACTGTAAATAATTCTTTCACAGCCAGTTTGTCATTCAGATAACTGAATACAATACGATGATTGTGCATGATTACTTCCTTGCTTTCAGTTGCTTTGGTTTTGGTAATCAATGGTTCGATGTAAGTACGAAGTGCTTTAGCCTTTGCTAAAGTAGTAGTGATTCTCTTATGAGTAATCAATTGACAACCCAAGTTCATCAGTAATGATCTTCTGTGAGAAGCGGTTCTGCTTAGGTTTTTTCTTTTGTTTCCGTGACGCATGACTTTTGTTTTTTTGAACCCTGTACCGTGTCAGGAATTACAGGGTGATAATTGATAATAATTACAAGTAAAAAGTAAAGATAATCTTCACCTTAAACCATTGATTTTAATTTACTCGTCATCCAATTTCAACTTGCTTAAGTCCATTCCGAAACTCAAACCTCTTTCGTGAAGTACTTGATCAATTTCACTTAAAGACTTCTGACCAAAGTTTCTGAACTTCATCAAATCTTCCTGCTCGTATTGAACCAATTCACTCAAAGAGTTGATTTTAGCTGCTTTCAAACAGTTGAAAGCACGAACAGACAAATCAAGATCTTCCAATGGAGTTTTCAACATTTTGCGCAATTGCAAAGTTTGTTCGTCCACTAAATCTTCTTTCTTATCTTCTTTTGTATCGAAAGTGATGTTTTCATCAGTGATGATCATCAAATGCTGAATCAAAATTCTACTGGCTTGCTTCACGGCTTCTTCAGGATGGATGGTACCATCAGTTACCACTTCCATAATCAACTTTTCGAAATCGGTGCGTTGCTCAACCCTTGTATTCTCAATCAGATATTTCACATTCTTGATTGGAGTGTAGATAGCATCTACAGGGATATATCCGAAATGTGAACTCTTGTCTTTTTGTTCTTCAGCAGGAACATAACCACGACCTTTTCCGATGGTGATTTCGATTTCCAATTTCGCGTTGGAATCAAGTGTGCATATAAGCATTTCGGGATTCATTACCTGAAATGAAGGAGATGCATCACCAATCATGCCTGCTGTAAATTGGTTTGTATTTTTAATGGAAAGGGTAATTTTCTCCGAGTTTACATCCCCTTCAATCTTGGACTTGAAGCGTACTTGCTTCAGATTAAGAATGATTTCTGTGACGTCTTCAGTAATTCCCTTTAAAGTTGCAAATTCGTGATCTGCACCGGCGATATTGATACCAGTGATAGCATAACCTTCCAAAGAATTCAGCAATACTCTGCGTAAGGCATTACCAATAGTTACACCGTAACCTGGTTCCAATGGACGAAATTCAAATTGAGCTTCAAAATCGTTTGCTTTCTGAAGAACAATTTTATCTGGTTTAACAAAATTAAAAATGGCCATTTGTATTTTGTTGTTTTTGATTTAGTGTTTAATATTCCGGAAAAACCGGGTTTCTGTTTGATTGATGAGCCGTTGAATAATCGTAGTTTATTCAGTTTTATTTACTGTATAATTCCACAATCAATTGCTCCTTGATATTCTCCGGAACACTCTCCCTTTCAGGATATGTAATGAAAGTACCTTTCATATCTGATTCACTCCATTCTATCCAGCTGAACTTTGGATTTTTACCACGAATTGTTCCTGAAATAGCTGTATTGGAAGCACTTTTAATCTTAAGTCCGATAACATCTCCTGGTTTACAACTGTAAGAAGGAATGTTTACAATTTCACCATTTACAGTGATATGTTTGTGACTTACGTATTGACGGGCAGCCTGACGACTTGGAGCAATACCCATTCTGAAAACAGTATTGTCTAAACGAGCTTCCAATAATTTAATAAGATTTTCACCGGTAACACCTTTTCTGCGAGCAGCTTCTTCAAATGTTTTACGGAATTGTTTTTCCAATAAACCATAGGTGTATTTAGCCTTTTGTTTTTCTTTCAGCTGAATACCATACTCGCTCAAGGTTTTACGCTTTTTGCTTGCACCATGCTGTCCGGGAGGGTTACTGTTTTTAGTTAACCATTTTCCATTTCCGGTAATTGGTTCGCCGAAACGACGAGAGATTTTTGTTTTGGGGCCTGTGTAACGTGCCATAAAATTAAATTGGACCTTTTAGTGACGATGCATCATTATAAAGGTCTTTTTAAAATGAATGATGCACCCGTTTAAAATAATATAAAAAACTATACTCTTCTCTTTTTGGGAGGACGACAACCATTGTGCGGTAATGGAGTGATATCCTTGATCATTGAAACTTCCAATCCACTTTGAGAAAGTGAACGAATAGCTCCTTCACGACCACTTCCAGGACCTTTCACATAAACGTCAACTCTTTTCAAACCTGCGTCCAAAGCAGTTTTTGCAGCATCAGCGCCTGCCATTTGAGCGGCATAAGGTGTATTTTTCTTACTTCCCTTAAAACCCATTTTACCAGCAGAAGACCATGATATTACCTGTCCTTGCTTGTTAGTCAAACTAATAATGATGTTATTGAAACTTGCAACGATGTGCGCATCTCCATAACTGTCAACTTTTACGACTCTTTTTTTTGCGGCCGCCTTTGCGCTTTGACCTTTTTGTTGTGCCTTTGCCATAATTTTTTAATAAGTAGGTGATCTAAAATGTAACCTGATTTCTCAGGCCTGATTCAACCCTCCTGCCGACTTAAGAGCTATCCGGCGTTGATTCAGCAAGAATAAGTCTGTTATAATTAATTATTCGAAATAAAAATTCGAATATTCATTTATTACTTCTTAGCAACTTTCTTCTTACCTGCAACTGTCTTACGCTTACCTTTTCTGGTACGACTGTTTGTTCGAGTACGCTGACCACGAAGAGGCAATCCTTTACGATGACGTAATCCACGATAACATGCAATATCAAGCAAACGCTTGATGTTCATTTGAGTTTCACTACGCAATGCACCTTCCGTTTTGAACTCTGAATTAATTACATTACGGATGGCTGTTTGCTCATCATCATTCCACTGATTCACTTTCTTGTTTAAATCAATTCCAGATTTAGTGAGAATGTACTTGGCAGTTGAACGACCTATACCATAGATATAAGTAAGACCTATTTCGCCTCTTTTGTTTTTTGGTAAATCTATACCGGCAATACGTGCCATATTTAATGTTGAATTTTTGGTTTTAAAAATTAAATTTTATTATCCTTGCTTTTGCTTAAAACGAGGATTCTTTTTGTTGATTACATACAAACGACCTTTTCTTCTCACGATTTTGCAATCAGCACTGCGTTTTTTAATTGAAGCTCTTACCTTCATTTTTTTAAGTTTTACTTTTTATGACAATGACTGCTAATAGCAGTGTTTTATTTATATCTAAAAATGATTCGTCCTCTTGTTAAATCATAAGGACTCATCTCAACGCCAACCTTATCACCAGGAAGAATGCGGATATAGTGCATTCTCATCTTTCCGGAGATGGTAGCCAAAATTTCATGTCCATTTTCCAGTTTCACTTTGAACATAGCATTACTCAATGCTTCAATGATTGTACCGTCTTGTTTAATTAATGCTTGTTTGGCCATAAAAATTTGGAGCGCGAAGATAGGAGAAATATTTTAATTTTAAAAGAAAAAATACTAATATTACAAAAAAAACGAAATAAATATATGAAAAAAATAATATTTAGCAGTATTATCTGCCTTTTAATGTTGGCG
>CANFOP010000083.1 GCA_947448685.1 Chitinophagaceae bacterium
CAATGATTTCATCAACAGACAACATCCTTTCTTCCACTTTTAGTCCCATTTCTTTCAACATCACTATCACACTGTCTCTTGTAACGCCTGCTAAAATTGTGCCTGCTCCCAAATCGGGCGTTACAGCTGTATTTCCTATTATGAAAAACACATTCATAGTGCCACACTCCTGAACATATTTGTGCTCATAAGCATCGGTCCATAATACTTGATCATATCCCTTTTTCTTCGCTTGTGCAGTGGCATACATGGCAGCCCCGTAATTTCCTGCTGCCTTAGCATATCCAACACCACCAGGCACTGCTCTTACATATTGCTCTTCAACATAAATACGCATAGGAGTATTATAATATGGTCCGGTAGGGCTCAATATGATCATGAACTTATACTTATCTCCGGGCTTCACTCCAATCAATTCATCACTGCTGAACATAAATGGCCTTATGTATAATGAATGATCTTCTCTATTGGGTATCCAATCTTTATCCAACTGAATAAGTGCCTTCAATCCATCCATAAAAATCTCTTCAGGCACTGTAGGCATCTGCATTCTTTCGGCAGAAATATTAAATCTTTTGAAGTTGTCCTGAGGTCGGAAAATACAGGCTTCTCCCACCGCATTTTTATACGCCTTTATTCCTTCAAATATGGACTGGCCATAATGAATTGCTGCCATAGACGGCGCCATCAACATAGGCTGATATGGTTTTATCTCCACATTTTTCCATTCACCATCTTCATAATCAGCTTCCAGCATATGATCTGTGAAATATTTTCCAAATGGAATATTTTCAAGATTGGTTTCCTTCAATTTACTGTGGGCTACTTTTGTAATATTAATATCTGAAACTGCAAGCATAATCATTAATTTTACCACAAAGAAACAAAAAAATAGTGCCTACAAAATCTGATTTTATGAGTTTAGACAAATTTCAAATTCCACCAAGATTGATATGCGAATTATATAAAGATTCATTGGTAGTATTAGATGACAGACAAATAATAACAGATTCTTTGAAATCGGAAGACATCCCTTTTTTGGGAGGCAATGAAAAAAACATCCTTATTTTGGTTCATGACCCTCAATCTGTTCACCTCAATGAACCTGATTTGCAATTTCTGACAAAAGTTTTGACTCAGTGCAATATCACTTTGGCTGATGTATCCATCATTAATACTGCAACTGCAACAAGTATTGATTTCAAGAAAATCACCGATCATTTCAAACCAAATCATGTGATAGGCTTCGGAATGACTAGCCAAAACCATTTGCAGTTTCCTTTCTTATTTAAGAATTATAGTGTTTTATTCAACAATGAAATTTCTTTTTTATTTGCAAAAGATCTTCATAGTCTACAAGATGACAAAGCAGAAAAAAAAGAACTCTGGATTTGTTTAAAGAAATTATTTTCAATTCAATAGTTTTTATAAAATGAACAAGTTGATATTTGCCACCAACAATCCAAATAAAGTATCTGAAATAAAATACCTTCTTGACAATTTATTTGAGATTCATTGTTTGAAAGATGCCGGCATACACATTGATATACCTGAACCACATGATACACTTGAAGAAAATGCAACAGAAAAATCAACCACCATCTTCAAACTTACCAACCTGAATTGTTTCAGTGAAGACACAGGACTTGAAGTGGAGATATTGAATGGAAGGCCCGGTGTTAAAAGCGCCAGATATGCAGGGGATGAATGTGACAATCTAAAAAACATCAATAAATTACTGAATGAACTTGCTGACTCTGCAAACAGACAAGCACAATTCAAAACCGTCATTTCACTCATAATGAATGGCATTGAATACCGCTTTACCGGTATATGCAAAGGCCAAATCACCAAAGAAATGAAAGGTTCATATGGCTTTGGCTATGATTCGATTTTTATTCCGGAGGGAGCCGATAAAACTTTTGCTGAAATGACCATGGAAGAGAAAAACACTTTCAGCCATAGAAAAAAAGCCACTCATTTATTAATAGATTTCTTAAACAAACTTAATGTCAAGAATTAAAATTATCACCCCGGAAAAAACAATCTCAAGCATTGATATCCCTATTCGTATTACCGACATCAACTACGGCAATCATTTGGGTAACGATGCTTTGGTCAGCATCATACATGAAGCAAGGGTTAAATGGCTATCTAGTATGGGTTACGCTGAGTTGAACATAGAAGGCGCCTCCATCATCATGAATGAACTGGGGGTCAATTACCTGAATGAATCTTTTTATGGAGACATCCTGACAATTGAACTTTCTATTGGAGATATAAGCACCGTAAGTTTTGAACTTTTTTACAACGTCAGTACAAAAAGAAATGACATTGATATAATTATTGCAAAAGCAAAAACAGGTATTGTTTTTTATGACTATCAACTTAAAAAAGTATGTCCGATTCCTTTGACATTTAAAAATGTTCTTGAATCCTAAATTGACTTGCCATTCCAGATTTTCCAGCTTTCTTCTGCTTGCAACACAAGCATTTCATACCCATTTTTTGTAACAGCGCCGGCTTTTTTACCCTCCTTTAAAAAAAGTGTATCTGATGGATTATAGATCAAGTCATACAATAAATGTCTGCTGGTGATACATCCATAGGGTATATTCGGTTTGTCGGCAATAGCAGGATACATGCCTGCGGGAGTACAATTGATGATGATATTGTACTCACTCATTATTGAATCATCCAGCATTTCATAGGTAATAAAAAACTTGATAGCACCAGGATTTCTGCTGACCTGTAAAAACGGAATACCATGTTTACTTAATACATACTTGACTGCTTTGGAAGCCCCGCCAGTGCCCAAAATAAGTGCTTTATGATGATGCGACTCACGTAAAGGCATAAACGATTTTTCAAAACCAATCACATCTGTATTAAATCCGTACAGTTTATTTTCATTTACCCTGACGCAGTTCACTGCACCTATTTCTCCGGAAATGCCATCCAATTCATCCAGATAAGGTATAATGGCTTCTTTGTGAGGAAAGGTAACAGACAGGCCTGTAAGTCCTTTGACGGAATGAACGAAAGGTTTTAGTTGATTGATATCTTGAAGTGGAAACAATTCAAAATTTGAATCTGCTATTGATTCTGTTGAAAATTTTTTATTGAAAAAATCTTTGGAGAAAGAATGACCAAGCGGGTATCCTATCAAACCATACAATTTCATTGGATTGTTTTATTTATCAAGATACAAACTAAATGTATCTCCTCTTAAACCGATACGCATCGCTTCCAATGCAATCACTTCAGAGGGAGCGATATTGCCAAGATTTACATTGCATCCAATCAATTCAAGAAAATAAAGTTGTTGGGCTTTTTGAGGTGCTTCCCATAAAATACTTTCAGCAGGTATCTTGGTAAGAATTTCTTGCACAAGTCCTTCCCTCACTTCTCCTGAACCTCTGTATATTCCAACATTGCCGGCTTCTCTTGCTTCTGCAATAACATATGCTGCGCCTGCACTTAACTCAGCGCTCATCAATTCTATCCATTTATAAGGCGGAATGATATGAGCCGCATCTTTACTCCCTACCTCACTTAATACCACTCCATGTTTTGATAACTTTTCAATATAACCACATTTTTCTGAGTGAGGAATAGTTATAGATCCATCACTTACTTCCATGTAACTCACTCCAAATTCCTTACAAACATTCACATAATCATCAAATTGATTTCTTATTAAAAAAGCCTCAAAAAGTGTACCTCCAAAATAGACAGGCATTCCATAAGACCTATATACTTCCAGTTTTTCTTTAAGATTGGGAGTAACAAATGCTGTTCCAAATCCAAGTTTGACAACATCAATGTGAGGATAAGCCACATCCAGCAAATTTTTAGCTTCCTGTGTACTAAGCCCTTTATCCATAACCATTGTAATTCCGGCTTTACGGGGCTTTGCTGTTCTTTGAGGAATTTGAGAAAGGTTGAAATTCATCTTCTTTTTTTGGCGCAAAGATATTTAATATAAATTGTTTAGATGATGACTGAAGCAACTATTTTCTTTTTTGGGCAGAAGATTTATTTTTTTTGTTTCTGGCAATCAACTCGGCAGCCTGCTGATTTTGCAGAATAGACGCATCTATTTCAATGAATTGCTTTATGTATTTTGGATTGGCATGCAATGCGTATTCCAAATATTCCAGCGCCAGTTTTGACTGTCCGGATGCAAATAAAAAAGCACTTTTATAATACAAAAAAATAGGTTTTGAAACGGTTTGCTCAAAAGCAATCGCTGCATATTCAAAGCCTTCATCATACAAACCTGCTTCATATAAACATTTCAGCAATTCAGTCCAACCAACAATATTCTTTGGCCTTATTCTCACAACATTTCCCAAACAAACAATTGCCTCTTCATAGTTGCCAGTCTGAACATAACACCTGCCCAATGCAAGATTATAATCTGGCTGCATCACATGTAATTTAGTGGCACTTTGCAAGAATTTAATTGCATTTGTCCAGGAAGATTCACTCATATATGTACATGCAATCTTATACTGAAGTTGAGAATCTTCAGGATTTAAATGAAACGCTTTTTTATAATTTCCTCTGGCCTGACTATAATTTTTAATTTTATCAAAACAATGTCCTAATGCTTCATAAATGATAGACTCCGGCCTGGTCAATTCCAGCACTTTTTCAAGCATCTCAATAGCCTCCTTGTATCTTCTTAATTTTATAAAGGCATCCCCCATGTTACGATAAGCATAATCAAACTCCTCATCAATCGCCACAGCATACTGATAAGCATCTATGGCCTTTTCATACAATTTGATGCCCTGGTATGCAGATCCAAGATTAAACCAAGCCAACTCACTGAACGGTTTCTCTTCAATTATTTTTTGATGCAACTTGATTCCTTCTTCATTTCTTCCTGTAAAATCAGTCCAAAAACAAATTTTATAGAGCGCTTCTTCATTGGATGGATCTTCATTCAAAATCAAGGAAAGGCAATCAAACACAATATCAAAGCATTCATAATCATCGTATACTTCAGACATCTGAAAAAGCAATTCAATTTTCTCCTCCCCTTCAAATACAGATACTGCGGCATCAAATACATCCAAAGCCTCAGCGTGATTTCCCATTCCCAGCAACGCATCTGTTTTAACTACAAAAAATGCCAGATTGCAGTTATCAAACAAGTATGCCTGATTCAATACCAATAATGAATCGTCGAATCTCCTTAAGGAGATTAGTATCCCTGCTTTTTTAATTAAAAGAGACGCTGAAAATGGAAATTGTGAAACGGAAAATTCAGCCGCTTCCAAAGCGTCTTGAAATTTCTCTTTGTCATCAAAATAGTCGATAATTCTTTCAAAACCCTCTTCTTCTATAAATCCGGAAATATTACCACTTTTTAGGTTTTCATAATTTTGAAGTAATACCTTTAACTCTTCCCTATTTTGACCGTACGGATTATTACTCATTTAAAAATGTTTATACAATTTAACTCAAAAAATGGCTGACTCCAACTTTTTTTAAACTTATATCAAATTAAAATATTTGTTAAAAATATAGTTTTGGGTAATATTTTTCCATATATTTGGTTAAGTAAAATTAAAGCAAACCAAATTATGAGAAAAGTAATAAAGTCTTTATTGATTTTAAGTGTAGTAGTAGGAAATACACTCTCTTATTCTTTTGCCGACAGAGGCGTGAGAAGCAGATCCAGAAAAAACATATCACTGAATATAAATACTAGCAATAATTTCAGAAATTCATTGAGTTTAAATCTAAAAACTGGTTTAAAATACAATGGTATAGAGTTTACTGAAAACACTCCTCCAAGTTGCTTTATTCAGGGTAGCGCAGTTAAACTTTATCAAAAAGGGAATACTGTTTATTTGGTGCCAAACCAGCAAAAAATAATTATCCCTGAAATGAAGCAAGGATATACCGGTATGAAGTTGATTCTAAAACCTTAATTCTCTACTGGTTTATTTTCAAGTATTTTTTGGGTTTCAAAAATTTACAAACTAGTCCTTCTTCTTTAATTGGGTGGCTTCTTCATAACTCATTGTTCTGTAATTGCCAGATTTTGGAAGTTCAAATATTGAGTTGGATAATGAAGTAGTTTCGAAATTAATTTCTTTCAATTTGTAGGAGAAAATGATATCTCCTGATGTCAATTCAAATTCCACCGGCATACCTTTAACACCTGGAAACGCATAACTGTATTCGTTGTTGGCAATCAAATATTCAGGTGAATAATATACCGTTAATTGATCATTGTTAGATAAAACTGCTGTCGCCTTGTGACATTGATATGCATTTATTTTTTTGAGTTCTCCAGATTCTTTGAATGTTAATTGTCTGAATTGATTATTCCTTGCATTCCAGTTGTCACGCGTAAGTAAAATTAAAAGTTTTTGCCCACTGTATTCCTTTATTATTGCTCCTTTGCCGGCATTGCTGTCAAATATTGATATTTCATTGCCAAGGGATGAAATCACTTCTGACCTGCTTTGTTTTCCTTTTAAAAACACATTCAAAGATGTATTTTCAAATTGTTTTGAATTAGATGATGAACGCATAGTAACATCATATTTTAATACTGCTTCGTTAATGATTTTTTGAGCAATATTATTTTCAATAAAAACTAACAAAAGAAAAGTGAGCAATAATGTCCTTTTCATAATAATTATCATTTAGCAATTAAAGTTAAATGAAATAAGGCATTAATCTAAAAAACAAAAACCCGTATAATAGTAAATACGGGTTTTTTACAGATAAATTAACTTAATCAAAAAGTGATTACCCTTTTTTATTTAATTCTTTCAATTTACGTTGACTTTCCTGCATGGCATCAATCCTTTCCTGCATTTTCGATTTCTTAACCGGGCGCTTTCTGTTTTCGGTTATCTGTGCCATTATTTTATCATGATCAATTATATATTTCTGTATGACAATCTGCAATATCAATGTGATGGTATTTGACACAGTATAATACCAGGTAAGGGCTGAGGGGAGTTTGTTAAATACCCCCAAAAGCAGCACAGGGAAAATATAGGGCATATATTTCATCATGGGATTGCTGTTATCCTGCATATTATTCATACTGTACAGTGATATCAGCAAACTTGTTAACACAGCAGTAAGCGTAAATAAACTTACATGGTCACCATAAAATGGAATAGAAAATGGAATTTTTGCTATGGAGTCATAGGCAGCCAAATCCTGAGCCCAAAGAAATGATTTTCCTCTTAACCCAATATTAGATTGAAAGAAATAATACAACGACATGAAAATAGGTATCTGCAGCAAAGCAGGTAAACAACCTCCTAAAGGACTTACTCCTGCACTTCTCCATAATTTCATTTGTTCCATTCCAAATGTCTGTTGATCATCCTTATATTTTTCTCTGAGGGCATCTACTTCAGGCTTTAGTACTTTCATCTTTGCTCCGCTGAGATAACTTTTATACAAAATGGGAGATGTAATTAGTCTGATCAATAAAGTCAGCAAAAGAATAACAATACCCATGCTTGCGATTTGATTTTGTAAAAAATCAAATGCAGGTAATAAAAAGTATCGGTTGATATACTTTACAAATGCAAAAATTCCAGAACCCAGCGGAACAATATTTTCCATTTGATTATTGTATTTTTTTAAAATAGAATAATCACTTGGTCCATAATAAAATTGCATTGGAACAGATTGTTTTTGATCTATACCTGAAAAGCGTAATAGTCCTGTTGTTACCACTTGGGTCAAATAATAGTTGGTAGTGTCAGCAGGAATAACCCAATTTGTATTTACATTGGTAAATTTTGAACTTGTTAAAAGAGCATTTACAAAAAACTGCTGCTTCACCCCTATCCAATTCACGTCATCTCCAAAAGCTTTATTGTTCCCCTTACCTGTGTATTCAAAATCATATTTATTGTTTTCCAAAAAACAAATATGCGTTTGAGTCAGTTCATAAGTATGGTCTTTTTCAATATTTTCAACTTGTGTCTGCCATTGAAAATTAATCGAGTTTTGTGAAAATAATTTATCCGCACCTGTAACATCAATTTTAAAATCAACCATGTAATCATTTGGCCTTATCGTATAGGAGTGAACTATTTTTCTTCCGGTAGAGTCTGAAGCAACGAAATCAATTGATTTACTTTGATCAGCATTGGTAACAATTGGATTGACGCTAAAAATCAGATCTTTAATTTCTGCAGATTTGTTTTGTTCCGAATTAAACCTGTAATTTATTTTATTAAAATTTCCTTGTTGAAGATATACGGGACTTCCATCGTATTTTTTGAATTTCTTAAGTTCTACCGATTCAGGTTGAGCTCCTTTGTTGGTGAACGTTATTTTCAGAACTTCATTTTCCAAAATCACTTTTTGTTCCTGCAGATTGGGTGTTTGAAATGCTATTGCATTGTCTTTTAATTTTA
>CANFOP010000084.1 GCA_947448685.1 Chitinophagaceae bacterium
ATGGTGGAGCACCTTTACCTGGGTTTTCATTTTTTTTCTTTTGAGCATGAGTATGATAATCGAAATTTAATTTCTCCCAATATTCATTACTTAATTCATAATGAGTTTTCGACATGGTAAAGCCACAGTTTTGACATTTATAGTAGTCAACTTTACCAATTTGCAACATAAAACTTTTAAAGGGCTCTTCCTTGTATTCTTTAGAAAAGAAATAATTTGCTTCTTGGTTACAAATAATGCAATACATATAACATTGTTTATTTAATCTCCACCAGTTCAATATCAAATATCAGTTCTTGTCCGGCAAGAAAATGATTCGCATCCAAAATAATCACATCTTCTTTTACTTCTACCACAACTACCGGAACTGGTTGTCCCATTTGATTACTCAATGTTAATTGCATACCCGGTTCCAATTTCATATCGGCAGGTACATTCTCTTTCGGAAATGGAATGATGGCTTCTTCACTTTTAGGACCATACGCGTCTTCAGGTGCGATATTGATGGTTTTCTTTTCTCCCACTGTCATTCCAGGCATGGCATTGTCAAATCCTTTAATCATCTGACCTGCACCTACAGTAAATTCTAATGGCTCTCTTCCTATCGAAGAATCAAATTGTTCACCTGAAGTTAATTTTCCTGTGTAATGTACTTTTACTACATCGCCTGCTTTTGCTGTCTGCATTTTTTTAATTTTTAGTTTTTTCCGGAAAATACCGGATTGAAATGTTAATACAATGCTCTTTTTTCAAAAATAAAGACGAATAGAAAGCAAAAATGTACACATTTGAAGGGCAATATTATAAATAAAATTCAAATTAGCCGAATTAAAAAACTTTGCTCAACTTTGTCTAATGAGATTTTTAAAAATATCATATATAGTCATATCAGTTTGCCTTACTATGGCAAGTTGTGCACAAACAAAAAGGGTAGAAAAAACTGATGCCAGTATAATCACAGGAGCTGAACAAACAGATTTGTACTTACACTTGCTGAAAGGAAAATCAGTAGGGGTGTTTGCCAATCAGACATCTATGATTCAACAAACGCATTTAGTAGATTCCTTGCATACATTAGGGGTTCATATTGTAAAAATTTTTGGACCTGAACATGGTTTTAGGGGTTCAGCCGGAGCTGGAGAGCATGTAAATAACAGTATTGATGAAAAAACCGATATTCCAATAGTAAGTTTATATGGTAATCACAAGAAACCTTCTTCGGATGATTTAGCCGATATCGATGTAATGCTTTTTGATATTCAGGATGTTGGCGTTAGGTTTTACACTTATATTTCTTCACTGCAGTATTGTATGGAAGCATGTGTTGAAAATAATAAGCAACTGATTATTTTGGATCGTCCCAATCCAAACGGATTTTATGTGGATGGTCCTGTGCTTGATACTGCATGTAGAAGTTTTGTTGGAATGCAACCGATTCCTGTTGTATATGGAATGACAATTGGCGAATATGCATTGATGTTATATGGTGAAAAATGGCTGGCTCTAAATACAGTTTCTTTGCAACCTCCAACTGATTGGATGAAGGTTATTCCATGTAAAAATTATGACCATCAGACATTATATTCCTTACCTGTAAACCCTTCGCCAAATTTAAAACAGATGCAATCTATTTATTGGTATCCTTCGATTTGTTTTTTTGAAGGAACAATCTTTAGTGAGGGCAGGGGAACATCTACTCCCTTTCAGGTTTTCGGTCATCCATTGCTGCCTGAAAATTTATATACATTTACTCCAATGCCAAATCAAGGAGCAAAAAGCAGCAAATGTTTTTATCAAAAATGCCATGGATGGAATTTGTCCGGAACAACAGAAGAGGTATTGAAAAAAACGGGTAAGAAAATTCAAATCAAATATCTGCTAGATGCATATAAATTATTTTCAGGAAAAGACAGTTTCTTTCTGAAAAATAATTTCTTTAATAATCTTGCAGGAAACGATATTCTGATGAATCAAATCAAAAAAGGGTGTACTGAAAAAGAAATTCGAAAAAGCTGGGAGCATGATTTGATAAGGTTTAAGGCCATCAGAAAAAAATATTTGCTTTATGCGGATTTCGAAAACTAATTAATAAACACAATGGATTACAAGGAACTTAGAATCATATTCATGGGGACGCCTGATTTTGCAGTTGCTTCTCTTGAAAAATTATATAAGGCAGGATGTAATATTGTTGCTGTAGTTACTGCCCCCGACAAGCCTGCAGGCAGGGGAATGAATTTACAAGAAACTGCTGTTAAAAAGTTTGCTGTTGAAAATGGTTTAAAAATTCTACAGCCGGATAAATTAAAAAATCCATCCTTCATGGAAGAATTAAAATCATTACAAGCGGATCTGCAGGTAGTGGTTGCATTTAGAATGTTGCCTGAAATTGTTTGGAATATGCCGCCTATGGGAACATTGAATCTTCACGGTTCATTACTGCCACAATACCGAGGGGCTGCTCCAATTAACTGGGCTATCATAAACGGCGAGAAAATTACCGGAGTAACTACATTTAAATTGAAACATGAAATAGACACCGGAGATATTTTACTTAATCAAAAAATAAATATTGAAGAAAATGACACTGCGGGAACCTTACATGATAAAATGAAAGAAATAGGAGCATCCTTATTATTGCAAACGATTCAACAAATTAATACAAATGAAATCGAAGAAGTTTCTCAGGAAAAATTTATTGATATTGAAAGTAATTTAAAACATGCCCCAAAAATATTTACTGAAACATGTAAAATTGACTGGAATAAAAGTGTAACGGAAGTCAATAATTTGATCAGAGGGCTATCACCATATCCGGCTGCATTTACGGAGTTGAATGGTAAAAAACTGAAAATATTTTCTGCGAAAGTTGAAATCGCAAAAACCACAACGATACCAGTTTCGTATGAAACAGACCATAAAAACTATTTAAGATTTGCATGTAATGACGGTTTTTTATACGTCACAGAGCTACAGTTGGAAGGCAAAAAAAGAATGAGTATCAAAGACTTTTTATCCGGCTATAGATTCGATAAATAGTTGACAGTTTTTTAATTAACTATTTTAATTTATCCAGCAAAGCTTTATTCAATGATGCTTTTGGGAGTACCAGACTGATGGTGTTCAGTGCAAAATATGCTTCAGACACATGAATGTATCCTTTGAAAGGACCGGCATTTTGCCCCCATGAATTTTTGACAATAAAAAATGTTTTCCCGTCTTTTGATTTTTCAATACCTATAATATGCATCAGATGGTCATCCTGAGTAATCAGGTTTTCAAAGGACTTTTGTCTTGTTTTTTCATCAACAGTATTTTCAGTTGTGTAAGGGTTTACTTTTAGAAAAATATTTTTCGATTCTTTGGGTAGGTTTAATGCCAATCCGATTTTCTGGTTGAAGCCATCGTTACTCACATCTGCATCCCATAAAACAGTAAAGCCTTTATTGAGAGCAAGTTTAACAGATTCAATCATTTCGTTTAACGGAAGATTATAATAGGATCCATTGCTGAAATTATCAGGCACTTCCACAATGAAAGGTTTATAATAAGGATGGTGGGTAAAAGAAGTAATATTGATATAATCATCCGAATTGAATTTTAAATAATTCTGTGCGAAAGATAATGGTGTGTATGCTTTTAACTTGTAAAGAAATTTCTCAGGAACTGCTCCCATATATTTATTAAGAATATCATTGTATCCTTTTAACCAGTCATTGATAGCGCCATTTTTTCCGACTTCCACCATTTTTCCCATTGCGTCTATAACGCTATCCATGTATTTTTTTAAATCAGCGAAAAGTTGCCCATGATTATATGATTTTATATTTTCAGAAAGTCCACTGTATGCCCCTTCAGGCATAGCACCATATGTAGCAATAGATCTGATTACATCATGTCCTAGACCTCCTTCACTGAATTGAGCATGTCCTTGTCTAAGCAGATAGTTTTTTGCTTTTTCAATATACATATTTCTTACAGTGAACATTTCACTCAAATCCGGATATCCAATATTGTTTTTGATAGCCTGACTCTCTACAAGCGATGTGGTTGAAAAAGCCCAGCAAGTTGATGTTTGCTGTTGATTTTTTACGTTTGTGGAGGCATTAACTTTAATATCCGTAAAATTAAAGTCTGATTTATATAAAAAATCCAGGTCGCCTGATTTGATATTTTTTTCTGAACTTCCAATTCTTGGATCTGTTTCTCCTGCAGGACTTACTTGTGCAATTATCAGGTTGATAGAGCATAGAAGCATGGATGTTAAAAGAAACTTTTTCATTGGTAGATATAAAAATTTGATGAAATGAAATTAAAAATACCAGGTAATATTATTTACCTGTTGAGTCAGTATGCTATGTTTACATCAAACTTTTCATTGGTTGTTTCCAATTGTTCTGCTCCCGCTTTACTTAGTCTGATTATTAGTCCGTTATTTTGTTCAAGGTCAGGCATGGTGTCCAGCACTTTTGCATAAATTACTTTTTGATTTTTTATATTGGTAATCCTTACGATAATACCTGCAGGAGCATTGTTGTAAAGGCAATAATACTTGCCGTCGTCCCAACCACTGGTGCTTTTGAAACTTGCCGCTTTTCCATTTTCTTCTTTCAATGAAGGTTTTGAGGAGGACTCATTTTCAAAAGCATTTTTAAAATAACCTTCAGGATGTAGAATTTTTGTTTTGCTTTTTTCTTGTATTCCCTCTTCAAACCAGATTGAATTGTCTTTTTCAAAGTCGCTGGCTCTTTTGCTTATGAAATCTTGTTCCTTTTTGGTTGCGGCAGTATTCTTTTTATTAACAATTGGTTCAGTTGTCTTTACTGTTTCAGTAAGATTGTTATCATTTATTTTTTTAAAACCAACAATAAGATTCATTCCTTCATTAACTGCATCACTAGTAAGGTCGTTCCATTTTTTTATGCTATCCATTGGAACTTTATTGTATTGCATTCTGATTTGAAAAAGATTTTCTTGTTTTTTCACTATGTGATAAATGGGAGTATATCTTATGGAATTGTTTTTTTCTGTTGACTTTACAATATTTTTTTCAGGAGAAGAAGCGGGGGTGGTTTCAGTTTTTGCAGGAGTTGAAACTGACAAAGGCTGCATTGTTTTCTTTGCAGGAATTTTTATTACCTGTCCAATGGTTAATCCGGTTTCAAAAGGAATATTATTATACTCAGCCAATTCTCTTGGGTGCACCTGATAATCTCTTCCGATAGAGAAAAGCGTTTCTTTAGGACCCACAGTATGGGTCTGTTGAGCGTATGAATCAACTGAAAAAAAGAATAACAGGATTAAAATAAATCTTACAATCGTATTCATTTTTAATAATTTTTTATATGATGCAAAGATGCAAATAATATTGATAAATATCCTTTTTACTTGTGAAGGATACGCCATTCTTTTGGATAATAATTGTTAATTCTGTTTTGCAGGCTTTTTATAAAGCCAAGCGGCCTTTCTGAAAATCTGACTATATTCCAACCTTTATCTGTGTTTTCAGCATTAATCGTATTTAGTCTAAGATAATTGAGCGCTGATTCCTTCTCTAAATCTATGAAAGGTATTTCAGGAGATAAAATATGGCTCATCGCTAATTGGTGAGATGGAATCATTTCGTTCCTTATCATAGTGCCTATATTGACACCTATTTTTTTTATGTAAAGGCTATTTTGTATTGTTGCGTATTCTTGAAGTAATGAATTAGGCAGTGCAAAAATATCATCTTTCCATTTCAATAAATTGACTGACCCTGCATCTTTGTTTATCCATTTTGAGACATTGGAAAATTCTGTTTGTGTCAACTTTTCAAAAGATGATGATTTTGCTTTTGAAGTATGATTTGAATTGAGTTTGTTTGTTTTTCTAAATGCACTGATAAAAAAACCTTCTCCTTTTACTTTGTCTGGATAAAATCTGTAACCAGGGGTTTTTTGTTTAGCAGATATAGTTTCTGTGATGTTCCATTCATCTTTAATATTAATTCCAAGTCCTTCCAAATCATGATTATCAATAAGCCAGTCTCCGATTGCTTCGTTTTCATCTTCCGAATAAGAACACGTGGAGTAAATCAGTATTCCATTGGATTTTAATGCCGGCAAAATATCAGAAAGTATTCTTTGTTGCCTTTGGCTGCATAGTGAAACATTATCCATGCTCCATTCATTGACAGCTTCCGGATCTTTTCTGAACAGTCCGCTTCCGCTGCATGGGGCATCTACTACAATAATGTCAAAATAGTTCTGAAGTCTTTGAAAGTCTTTAGGGTCATTATTGGTTACAACAATATTTGCAGCACCCCATTTGATGACATTTTCATTTAAAATAGTCACTCTTGATTTGATCACTTCATTGCTAATGAGAAAACTGTCTGATGAAAGTAATGATTGTATCAAAGTGGATTTGCCTCCGGGAGCTGCACATAGATCAAGCACTTTGAGTGAATGACCAAGGGGACATGTTTGTTTCAGTACTTCCCCCAAAAACATACTGCTTGCTTCCTGTACATAATATGCTCCGGCATGAAACAAAGGGTCTAAGGTAAAGGAGGGGCGCTTGTTCAGGTAAAAGCCATTTTCAAACCAGGGAATTTCTTCGGATACATCAAGTGCAGAATGAACTACATTGAATTTTTTATTGGGATTGAATCTTACAGAAGTAATCTGATTAGAGATTTTGTGGGCAGCAATAAAAGCATCGTGTTCGAATCCTTTTAATGAATGCAGGGAAGACAGTAAGGCAGTTGGCAAATGCGTTTCCATAAAATATTTCTGTCCGCAATTTTTAGTTATTTATGGAACTGAAATGAAAAATGGCTATACATTTTTTATTTCAGCACATAGGTCTTGCAACACTTTTTTTGCATCACCAAACAGCATGGATGTTTTAGGCCTGAAGAACAATTCGTTTTCTATTCCTGCATAGCCCGGTTTCATGCTTCTTTTATTGACTACAATTGTTTTGGCAAGTTCCACATCCAGTATTGGCATTCCGAAGATAGGAGAGGAAGGGTCTGATTTTGCCGCGGGATTTACCACATCATTTGCTCCTAAAACCAAAACTACGTCAGTAGTGGCAAATTCATCATTGGCTTGTTCCATTTCAAGTAAATTATCATAACTGACATCTGCTTCAGCCAATAATACGTTCATGTGACCGGGCATACGACCGGCAACAGGGTGAATGGCATATTTTACTTCCACACCTTTTTCTGTAAGAATTTTTTCAAGTTCATGGCAAGTGTGTTGTGCCTGAGCAACGGCTAATCCATAGCCCGGAACAATCATCACTTTGCTGGCATAACTCATGATCATGGCTGTGTCACTCAAACTGATTTCTTTGTATTGCCCCTGAACACTACTTCCACTTGCAGTGGCTTTATTGCTGCCGCCAAAAGAACCTATCAATACATTTTTCAATGAACGGTTCATGGCTTTACACATCAGAATGGTAAGCAATGTGCCAGCAGCACCAACAAGAATTCCTCCGGTCAGCATTACTTTGTTATCATAGAGAAAGCCTCCGCAAGCTGCTGCTACTCCTGTGAAAGAGTTCAGTAAAGAAATAACTACAGGCATATCAGCGCCACCTATTGGCATTACAAAAAAGATACCATACACAATGGAAAGAACTAAAATAATATATTGCAAATGAGGTTGTAATGGATTCATTACTAAAAAACAAGCACTTGCGATAGCTGCAGCAAGAACAAATAGATTAAGAATATTTTGTCCCTTAAAACTGAAATCTTTCACTTTGCCATTTAATTTGCCCCATGCAATCATGGAGCCGGCAAAAGAAACAGATCCGATGATCAGGCCAATTACAATTATGAAAACTTTTGTTTGTTCATGAGGTAGGAATAGCGGGTTGGGATTGTTGGTCAATTCTTTACTTAAATGGTTGAACTCAACAATAGAAATCAATGCTGCACATGCGCCTCCCATACCGTTGAATAAACTTACCATTTCAGGCATGGCGGTCATCTGTACCTTCTTTGCAGCCATTGTTCCGATGACAGCACCAATAATTAACCCGGAGAATATCCATGTATAGTTATGTAAACCAGTTCCGGTTTCAATGTCTTTGTATAAAAAAATCGTTCCCAGAATAGCAATGGTCATTCCTCCGGCTGCCACCAGATTGCCTTTTCTGGCAGATGCAGGGTTGGATAGCATTTTAAGACCCAGTATAAAAGTGATTGATCCTATTAAATAACAAATGGTAAGAAGATATTGATTCATCATGATTAAGTTCGTTCTAATAATTATTCAAATCCCTAAAACAGATTTTTTTATTTTTTCTTTTTAAACATCTCCAGCATTCTGTCAGTCACTACAAATCCTCCC
>CANFOP010000085.1 GCA_947448685.1 Chitinophagaceae bacterium
CTATCATTGAAGGAGATTTCTTTTTCAGTAAACTGGAACAATTTTAATTGTTTATTAAATATTTATAAAAACTCCATTCCCAAAGGAATGGAGTTTTTTGTTATGATACTTTTTTACTTGATGATTAAATTATACAAACCAAAATTCAATTTTCATGCAGGCAACTTTGACTGTAATCAGATATAAAAAATGGGCTATTCCATTTGCATTTATGTCAATGATTTTTTTCAGATTACCCTTTTTACTTAATAAAAAAATTAATTTTTTTAAGTTGATGGGTACGGGGCGAAATGGTACATTCGATATAATGCCGGATTTGAATCAATGGGCAATTTTAACCACGAGTGAAATAGACAACCAAACTGTCATCACCAAGGAATATTTGGTTGAACTATATGGTAAATTTATTGTCAAGTGGTTCAGTATCTTTTCAAAGGAGGTGTATGTTTTGTTGTTAAAACCAATTAAGAGTCATGGACTTTGGGATAAAAAGGAAGTATTTGGTCACATGGATTCAAACAATGTCAGTAAAGGTCAGATAGCTACATTAACAAGAGCCACTATTCGCTTATCTAAGCTTTCAGCTTTCTGGAAAAATGTACCAATCGTTTCTAATAAAATGCAGCAAGCAAAAGGGCTTACTTTTTCCATTGGAATTGGTGAAATTCCTTGGATTAAACAAGCCACATTCAGTATATGGGATTCACTGGAAGATATGAATCAGTTTGCTTACAAAATGAAAGATCACAGTGAAGTGATAAAAAAAACAAGGTCGGAGAATTGGTATGCAGAAGATATGTTTGCCAGGTTTAATATAATTGATAGTTATGGATCAGTTCAAGGAAAAAACCCACTGAAAAATAATAGTGTAACTTTGTAGTCAAATTAACTTAACAGTATATATGAAGAATATTAAATTGATTGAAGTGCCTTCTGAAATTGGAGCAGGAACAAGAGGAGCCAGTTTGGGTATAGATGCCGTTAAAATTGCCGGCCTGGATTTCATGAGCAATTTTTTTATTCATTTTCCATCTGAGAAGGTTGAAACAGAGAATAACCTTTTGTTTGAACCCATTCAATCTCCTTTTGCAAAAAGAATACATGGTGTAGTTAACATGTATGAAAGAGTCAGCAAGGCTGTTTGTGACAGCATGAAAAATAATTTTTTTCCGGTGGTATTGAGTGGAGATCATAGCAATGCAGGAGGAACCATAGCCGGAATTAAAATGGCAAAACCAAAAAGTAAATTGGGTGTAATTTGGATTGATGCTCATGCCGATTTGCATACACCTTATACAACTCCTTCTGGTAATATGCATGGAATGCCATTGGCAACTGCTATTGCAGAAGATAATAAGGAAAATAAAGTTCATGATTTGGATGAAAAAACAGTAAAACTTTGGAATCAGTTAAAAACCATTGGTAAAATCAATCAAAAAGTATTGCCTGAAGATATTGTTTTCATTTCTTTAAGGGATTTTGAAAAAGAGGAAAAATCACTGATTGAAAAGTATGGAATAAAAGTTATCACAACCAGTGAAGTAAGAAGAAATGGTGCCGAAAATATCAGTAGAAAAGTTTTAAGATATCTGAGCGATTGTACTGATATCTATGTAAGTTTTGATGTTGACAGTTTGGATTCTTCCATTTCAAAAGGTACAGGCACTCCGGTAAGCAATGGCTTGAAAGAACGCGAAGCGGAAGATTTAATCAGTAAATTCATGCAAAACAGAAAAATTTGTTGTTTTGAAATTGCTGAAGTAAATCCTACACTGGATAAGGAAAACTTAATGGCAGAAATAGCCTTTAATATTCTTCAGAGAAGTGTAAATATTCTGATGATGAATTGATTTTTTATTGGAGCGTTGCCGCAATTAATAATACAGTATCAATTAAGCCCAAAGATCTTCAGGATAAACTTTTTCTTCTATCAGTTTATCAATGCTGTTTTTAACTCCTTCAGCGTCTTCTTTATAGGTAACTCCAAACCATTGGGAATTTGTAGGAATTACTTTTATAGCGTTAGAATTCATTTTTATAAACTGATCGGCAATAATTGGTATAAAAAATTCAGCTTTTATATTATCCTGGTGGCTTTCTACAAAATCTTCAAATAATTCCTTTGCCAATGTGAATACAGATGAATGAAAACACCAGAAGTTCATAGATACACTCGAATGGGAAGCTACTTCATTCAATTGTTCATTTTGTTCATACACAACCTTTCCTTCCTGCTTGAAAATTTTGGTTCTTTCAGTGATAGAAATTAATGATTGATTTGCATCAACTTCACAAACGCCCCTGCTAACGGTTCCGAACTCACTCAAGGTCTTGTCTAATTGAAATCCTATGATGGCATATGTATTTTCATTACACTGATTGGTAAGGAATTCGACTGCTTTGACAAAAGAATTTACACCGTAATAATCATCAGCATTAATTACAGCAAAGGGCTCTTTTATAATTTCTGATGCACATAAAATAGCGTGCCCTGTTCCCCATGGCTTAGTACGTTCTGGAGAAAGCTTTCCTTTTATGAAACAATCCAACTCCTGATATACATAATCCACATCAATTTTTCCTTTCAGTTTTGAACCGAATCTTTCTTTGAAACTATCTGAAAATTCTTTTCTGATGATGAATACCACTTTCCCGAATCCGGCATTGATAGCATCATAAATGGAGTAATCCATGATTGTTTCACCTGATGGGCCAAAACCTTCTGTTTGCTTCATGCTCCCATAGCGGCTTGCCATTCCGGCTGCAAGTATCAATAATGTTGGTTTCATGTTAATTCCTTATTTATCATTCATTTAAATTGTTCATATAAGAGCCTTTGTTATAATCAAAAACTCAATTCTACACAGAATCCTGCACAATGACCGATTTATTTTATAATTTCAATTACATTTTAGTGAATGTAAAAAATTAAGGTTGTAAAATTAAGGCAAACAACAGTAACAATCAAATGCTTCCAATAGATATAGTTTTCCCAATAAATGAAATCAAGAATCAATTCACTGATTCCATGGATATTGAATTGTATGCAGCCAGACTGGATCAAATTCATTCCATCGTTTCAGGAAACAAACTATATAAACTACACTATTTTATAGAAGAAGCGAAAGCATGTAATCATAACACCATTATTACATTTGGAGGTGCATATTCAAATCATCTGGTAGCTACTGCTTGGTATAGTAATTATCATGGACTTAAAAGTATTGGAATTATAAGAGGAGAAAAACCGGATTCCCTTTCTCACACTTTAATTGATTGTATGAGTTACAACATGGAATTGATTTTTATTCCCAGAGAACAGTACGCTCAAATCGATAAAACTGATTATATACAACAATTAAAAACGAAATATCCTGACTCTACTGTAATTCCAGAAGGTGGTTATCACCCTCTTGGGGCAAAAGGTGCTTCATTAATCATGAATCAATTGAAAGATTCAACTATTACACACATTTGTACAGCCGTTGGTTCTGCTACAACGCTTGCAGGTTTATTACAAAATGCTGAAGTCAATCAAAAAATAGTTGCTGTTCCAGTTATTAAAAATATGACAGATATACCCGAAAGACTTACTTATTTACATCAAAATAAACAGTTTAATCCGCCTGTAATATTGGACAACTATCATTTTGGCGGATATGCAAAATATGACGACAATCTATTGAATTTTATATACGATTTCAACAAGGATCATCAAATCATCTCTGACTTTGTATATACCGGGAAAATGTTTTTTGCCGTGATGGATCAAGTTAAAAAAGGATATTTTAAAAAGGGAAGCAAGGTGATATGCTTGCATACAGGTGGTACACAAGGTAATTTTTCTCTGCCATCCACTTCTATTATTTTTAAATAAAGTAGTAAGGGTTTATATTTGTATGCAGAAATCAATCATCTTTTGTGAATTTATATCCAATATGAAGAAAAACTTTTTGTTTACTTTAATTATGTTATTCTTTGTTTTGAAGGATTTGAACGCACAAAATACTTTGCCTGAAATATCTGTCAACAGTTTCAATGGAAAAGTTATAGTGAGCTGGCTGAATGATTACACAAAACCCGTTGCCAATATTTTTATACAACGCTCTTTTGACAGTTTAAAAAATTTTACAACTATAGGTTCTGTTCTTATTCCTCAGAACAAGGAAAATGGTTACCCTGATAATAATCCACCATACAGTAAAATGTATTATCGAGTATCTATCACATTTGAAGGAGGAGATTACGTTATAGGCCCATCCGCAAGACCATTGCAACAAAAAAAGGAAATTCCTGTGATTGATATTACCGATACCACCCAAAAAATAATTACAAAGGAACTTTTCTGGCAGCCATTGGAAGTAAAGGAAATTCCCAAACGAATTATTGCAGATTCTTTAAAAAAATCTATCGTACCGGATTCTGTAAAAAAAATAACTATTCCCAATGTTATCAAAAAAATCGTTGTTCAGCCAAAAGACTCTGTCATTATTAATATACCGAAAGTTTCTGTAGAGAAAATAGTTACTTACCCAAGCAATATTGTATTTACCAACAAGCAAAACAGTATCACCATTCATTTGTCTGATCCAAAAAATAAAAAATATCAGATAAAATTCTATGATGAAGAAAATAATTTTTTGTTTGAATTAAATAAACTGACTGAAGAATATTTGATTATTGAAAAAGTTAATTTTGTCCATTCGGGATGGTTTAATTTCGAATTGTTTGAAAACGGAATTTCCATTGAAAAAAATAAATTTTTTATTGCAAAAGATGTAAAAGCCGGCGGCAAATAAAATTTATATCAATTGTATCTCAAATATTTTTTCAAAATTTGTTTTTATTTTTTGTTTCAATATTTCCAGGTTTACTTTATTGCCAATTTCCTTTTCAATGGAAGTGACTTGTTTGTTTTGAATGCCACAGGGAATGATATTATCAAAATAACGTAGGTCTGTATTGGCATTCAAGGCAAATCCATGCATGGTTATCCATCTGCTGCAGCGAACACCAATCGCACATATTTTCCTTTCTTTTCCAGGTAAGCCATGATCAATCCAAACACCTGTTTCACCTTCGCTTCTTTCTCCCTTTATACCAAATTCAGCAATAGTTTGAATGATGACTTCTTCAATATTTCTAAGGTATTTTCCTATATCAGTGGAAAATTTTTCTAAATCAAATATCGGATAACCAACAATTTGATGGGGGCCATGAAAAGTGATATCTCCTCCCCTGTTTGTTCTGAAAAATGAAATCCCTTTTTCCTGTAATTCCTCATCTGATAGCAACACATTATCCATATTTCCGCTTTTACCTAATGTATAGACCGCAGGATGTTCACAAAATAAAAGATAATGCCGGGTAGGAAGTAAAAATGGATTAGAATCATTGCCTTCCAATCTTGCGGATGTTTTTATTTTCACATTATCAGATAATAGATTTTCTTGAAAATCCCAGGCTGATTTGTATTCAATTAATCCTAAATCTTTACATATTACTTGTTGTTGACTCAATGTTATTTTTTTATGTAAAATTAATGTTTCCGACCCAACTTCTGGTGGAAGGTGCTTTATTATCAGTTGCTGAATTTTAAAACTCAGTAATTGAATAATAGACAGTATTTTTGATATAGAAAAATATCAGGCAATGAATAATGAAATAGAAGAGGAATTTTTGGAATCAGAAGAACTGTTTGAGAGAATGTCAATTATGATTGACAAAGGTCAGGAGCCGTTAAGGATTGATAAATTTCTCATGGCAAGAATTGAAGGTGCCACCAGAAATAAAATACAACAGGCAATTGAAAATGACCTGGTGCTGGTCAATGACAAACCTGTTAAAAGCAATTATAAAATTAAAGGAGGAGATAAAGTAGTTATTTTTGATACATCTAATCAGGAAACTTCAGAAATTATTCCTCAGGATATACCATTGAATATAGTATATGAAGATGACCATCTTTTTGTAATTAACAAACCTGTGGGTATGGTAGCTCACCCAGGCAGTGGCAATCCCGACAGTACTCTTATTAACGCTGCTGCATTTCATCTGAAGAAGCAACATCCAGCATTGGATGATCATGCGCTACCGCGCTATGGGCTTGTTCATCGCATAGATAAAAATACCAGTGGCTTGATGGTTATGGCTAAAACAAAAAAAGCAATGAGCGATTTAGCCAAACAATTTTTTGATCATACAGTTCACAGGAGATATATCGCTTTGGTTTGGGGTAATTTTGATGAAGACCAGGGTACTATTGTTGCTAATGTTGGAAGGCATCAGCGATTCAGAAAATTGTTTACTGCTTATCCTGACGGTGACTATGGTAAAGATGCGACAACCCATTATAAAGTTATAGAACGATTTAATTATGTAACCTTAGTTGAATGCAGACTCGAAACTGGCAGAACTCACCAGATAAGGGTGCACATGCAATACATTGGTCATCCATTGTTTAATGATGAGTTTTATGGAGGTGACAGAATTGTAAAGGGTACTGTTTACACCAAATACAAACAGTTTGTAGATAACTGTTTTTCAATTTGTTCTCGTCAGGCTTTACATGCAAAGGAACTTGGCTTTGTTCATCCGGAAACCAGGCAGGAAATGATATTCAACAGTGAAATACCGGAAGACATGCAACAGGTAATTGATAAATGGAGAAGATACAGCCAATTTAAAAATGGGGAAGAATAACAAATCCCATTGCTACCATCCTGAGGCCAGTACATCGGCAATGTGAATGGGTTTAAGCGGCAATTTGTTTTTTTTAATCAAACCTTCTAACTGCATTAAACAACTTAAGTCGGTTGAAATGATATATTCTGCTCCGGTAGCAAGTGCATTATTAATTTTTTGATCTGCCATAGCAGTAGAAATTGCACCAAATTTTACAGAAAATGTACCTCCAAATCCACAACATGTTTCACTGTCTTTCATTTCAATCAGCTCCAATCCTTTTACTTTGTTTAATAACTTTCTTGGGCCTTCCTTAATTTTACATTCTCTTAATGCAGCGCAACTGTCATGATAAGTAGCTTTTCCGATCAACTGGGCATTAAAATCTTCCACTTTCAAAACATCTGTAAGAAATGCAGAAAATTCAAATATTTTTTCTGTAATCACAGATACTTGATTCTTTACATCATCTCTTTCAAATAAATCAGGGTAATAATTTTTCACAAACCCTACACAACTTGCACTTGGGCCAACGATGTAATCAGGTGTATCAAAATCATGAATGAATTTTTCTGCAATTTCTTTTGCTTCATTTTGAAAACCAGCATTAAAGGCAGGTTGACCACAGCAGGTTTGATTGGTGTTGTATTCAACAATACATCCGGCCTTTTCCAATACTTTTACCATATTGAAAGCTGTTTGAGGATATAACTGATCAACAAAACAGGGGATGAATAATTGAACCTTCATTTTTAGTTAATTGATGTTTTTCATTGAGTGAACCAATGCCATCATTTTTATTGCAGTGAGAGCTGCTTCTTCACCCTTGTGTCCATGTTTGCCTCCAATTCTCTCTGTTGCCTGTTGATTATTGTCTACAGTAAGAACTCCAAAAATGCTTGGAACAGGTAATTGTAAATTCAATTGAAGAACACCATCCGAAACGGCTTTGCATACATAATCAAAATGAGGGGTATCACCACGCAGCACACATCCCAAAGCAATGAAAGCATCCGGTTTTAGTGAATCATTGTTATGATTGATTTCCCAGTATTTTTTTACAGCAAAGGGAATTTCAAAAGCTCCCGGTACATGAATGGTATTAAAAGTTATGTTGTATTCATTGAAAATACGAACACATCCTTTTTCCAATTCATCCACGATGGATGCATTCCATTCAGTTTTAACTATAACAACAAAGGCATCCTTTTTTATTTGGATGCCTTTGTTGAATTTTTTTTCCGGAGAATATGAAGACATATACAGGGTGTTAATTAAAAAGTAAATACGACTTGCAATAAAATATGCATCATTAATTTACTTCACCTAATCGCGCCAATCTTTTATCTACCTCTCCATTTGTAACTGATACAAATGCAGGATAATTATTTTTCACTTTTTTGTAGCAATCAATTGCATCATTGTTTTTGCCGATTGATTCAGCATAAGTACCGCAAAGCATTAAAGCGTCAGGTGTGAATGAATCATCTTTATCATTAACTTCAGCTGCTTTTTTGTAGTAATTCAGTGCTTCTTCTTTTTGTTTTTTCTCTGCGTATGCGTGTCCAAGCATTGTATACGCTTTGCTTTGGATCTGAGCTGAACCATTTCCATCAAATCCTTTCAGATATTTGATGGATTTATCAAATTCACCAATTTGAAGATAAC
>CANFOP010000086.1 GCA_947448685.1 Chitinophagaceae bacterium
CGAAATAAACTGTTTTACCTTTGGAAATGTCTTCTTGTAAAACTTTAAAATTATTTTTCATTATCATTGCTATGAAAAAGTGTGAATAATATTGCTTGGATTGATTTTGTATTTCTTTTTTTCTTTTTAAATCTTTTTCATCATTTAAACTTCTCCACTCTTCAAATAATTTATGTCCTAAGCCACCCTTGACTCCAGTGCTTTAGGATGTAGGTTTAAAGATTTTATTTTATCAAGAAAAAACCACCTCAATAATTATCATACTCCTCTTTTGTGATAATTCTGGGATTACTTAATAATGCCTCTGCTAATAACATAGCATCATATCTCACAGGGAATGAACCTCCATAACCCTTATTCCGTGCCTCAATATTTTCATCATTAACATATTTAAATGCGATCTCCTCAAATTCCCACTCAAAATAAACTACCCTATCATTTAATATCTCTCTAGTAATTATATCATAATTTGTCATACCTGAAATTAATTTGAAGAAATGAGTATAATAGTTTTTTGATTGTAATTCGATAACCTTTTTTCTCTCTTTATCTGATTTCTTTTTTAAAACTCTCCATTCTTCAAATAATTTATGTCCTAAGCCACCCTTGACTCCAGTGCGTTTAGCAATCTCTTCATATTTTTTATCACCCAGCATTTTTCTTCCCCTACTTTCGTTTTCCTTTGCATATATCATTTCCGGGGTATTGATTTGAACCTCGCCATACATGCCGTTTTTAGTTTTGAAGATAATAGCATGCCCTTTATAACCCAAATTATCGGTGTCGGGGTTTCTTTCATTAGTACGAATATAACCAGGAATACTTTTTGCCTTGTCAAGGGCCTGCTGAATATTTTGTTTGTCTACAATAACCGTGTTTCTAACAGCATCTTTTACTTTATCAACTTTGCCATTGTAATAGTCATTCGCTTTTCTGGCAATACTGTTGGCAGATTTATAGTCAATCTCTGAAACCTGTCCACCAAACTGTGAAGCAATATTCGCTCCAATATTTTCTATCTCATGTCCGGCTTCTTTGGCTTTTTGAATATATGCTTGAACTTCAGGAGAATCAGGATGAACAGTATTTTCATTTGTGCCTCCTTCAGGATGTCTTCCGGAACCCGGTCCGCCAAAATTATTTATTTCTTTAAACATTTTGGAAAGCTTTGCAATTTCCTGTTTAACTTCTTCTTTTGTCATTTTTTATTTTTTATTGCTAATAATTTTAGTCCAATATAACTTTTTTAAAAAAACTTATATTTATCAATAATAATTTGTTTTTCAACAAAATTTTAACTCAAATATTTATTTATATTAATTTGTTATACCCGTTAAATTAGTTTGAGAATGCGATTTTTTTGTGCAGATACTATAACAAATTTCAACACAGTCATTATTTAGCATTGATGATGATATTTTTTTGGATATTGTAGAAAATAAAACTTCAGAGCTTAATCATACAATTGATGAACTACTTAAAAATGACCAATGGAACATTTTTATTACATTTGTTGTATGAGTCCTTCCATACATACAAAGTCTGAGTTGCTTCATGTGCTTTTTGCACATAGAGAAAGTATCAAATCTTTTGGTGTAAAAGAATTAGGACTTTTTGGATCCTTCGCAATGGATAAGAATATTAAAAACGAAAGTGATGTTGATTTATTAATTGACTTTTATCCCGAGAAAAAAAACTACGATAATTTTATAGGGTTGACTTTTTTTTTGGAAGAATTAATTGGCAGAAAAATAGAATTGGTTACCCGACAATCTTTAAGTCCTTATATTGGTCCACATATTTTAAAACAAGTTGAGCATGTGGGAATCTAATATAGAGTTGGTAAGGCACATCTTCGATGAATGCGAATTCATTATTACTCACACTAGCGAAAAGAAATCCGATCAAGTTATTCAAGATAAAGTATTATTGAAAGCATTGGAAAGAAGCATTGAGATTATTGGCGAAGCTTCAAAAAAAATTGATGAGGAATTCAAATCGAAATACGCTCATATCGAATGGAGAAAAATGGCTGGGACCAGAGATCACCTCATTCATCATTATTTTGGAATTGATTATGACATTTTATGGGATATTATTGAAAATAAAATTTCTGAACTTCATCACTCCATCAAGGAGATTCTGGATGAAAATCAATAACCAGATTTTTCAACCGCTCCAAATCCTCCCACAAGTTCGTACTCAGTCCCTTTAGGGATTCTTCCTTATCTATGTATGCTTTTGTTTTTTTCTGCATAACATCAATAACATAGAATCTATAAAAAAGAACAAGAGAACATAAAATACTATTCTTAATTCTTGAAAAATAATAATGTTAATACCTAAAAATATTTGAGCCAATAAAATTTTAAACCATTCATCAATCAAAGGAATACATTTTAATATAAACAGTTGATATAAATAATTCCTTCTAAAAGGTGTATTAGTTTTATCGAGTTCTTCATGTAGATTTTTCTATTACTCCATTGTAATGAATTTCATTTAAGTTTATTATTCACCCTTGTAAAAAACAAAAATTAAAGCGATTGTAAGAATCTCAATGTCTAGTTATAAAACAATATTTTTGTATCCTGTTAAATCTTTTGTCATGCAGAAAAAAATACTGACTTCAGTTGCTTTATACATAATCATCTTTTTCAATCAAGCCTATTCTCAACAACCAGGTCTTAACTGGGTAAAACATATTGGTGCTGCAAATGAAGGATTTGTTGGGGTTGCAATGGCGGTTGATTCTGATAAATATATCATAGTAGCAGGAGATTTCAGAGGTACGGCTGATTTTGATGAAGGTACCGGTGTTTTTAATATGACTTCTAATGGAGACCAGGACTTGTTTATTACAAAATATGACAGTGCTGGAAATTTTATTTGGGCAAAACATATCGGAGGTCTTTTAGGAGACCAGGTAAGAGAATTAAAATTAGACAGAAATGGAAATATCATCATCATGGGTATGTTCCAAGGAACGGTTGATATGGATCCAGGCCCCGGAACAGTTAATGCCACTGCCATTGGATCAGATGCATTTGTAATAAAACTGGATAACAGTGGAAACTATATCTGGTCCAAACAATGGCAGGTATATTCCATCAATACAATGGAAATTGATAATCACAATAATATTATTTTGGGTGGTGACTTTGGAGGTCCCGCAGATTTTGATCCGGGTCCCAATACCTATACATTAACAGCAGGTAATGTAGCCAATGATCTTTTCATCTGTAAGATCGATGAAAACGGGATTTTCAAATGGGCAAAGCAAATGCCCAATTTAGGAAATGCACAATTACAGGAATTTACCATGGAGTCCGATTCTAAAGAAAACATTTACATGGCCGGCAATTTTTCACAGTCAATGGATTTTGATCCCGGAATCAATACGTTTTCACTCACTTCAAATGGAGGTGATGATGGCTTTGCTGTAAAACTAGACAGTAATGGAAATTTTTCTTGGGCAAAACAATTTGGTGGGAGTGGAACAGATAAAGTATGGAGTGTTGAAATTGACAATGATGATAAGGTTTTACTAACCGGTCAATATAATGGCACGGTTGATTTTGATCCGGGAGTTCCTGTATTCAACTTAAGCAACACTTCCAACAGAGGATGTTTTATTGTAAAACTCGAAAATGATGGCGGCTTTATTTTTGCCAAAACCTTTGCTGGAGAGGCTTTTGGAGAGAGTATTACAGTTGATTCCGGTAACAATATTTACATTTCAGGCGGTTTTTATAATTCAGTGGATTTTGACCCAGGGCCTGCAGATAACTCTCTTGCAGATGGAAATATTTTCATTGTAAAATTAAATGAATCAGGAAACTTTACCTGGGCTGTACAATTTCAAAATGCAATTCTTGGTTCGTATGAAAGTATTTATTGCAAAATCAAAGTAGATGCACTGAAAAATATTTATTATACAGGCATGTTCCCCTTTGCTGTTGATTTTGACCCCAATCCATCCTCTCAAAACATCATATCTCCTTATGGTACTTCAGATGTACCTATTGTGAAACTGAATGGTGGTATTTGTCAAACCCCCACCAACAATATTTCAGCGTCATTTTGTGACTCCTATACATTTAATGGTATCTCCTATACAAGTTCCGGTACGTATCAGCAGCATTTTACCAACGGAAATGGATGTGACAGTTTAATTGTACTACATCTTACTGTATATACAAAATCTCAACCTGATTTAGGCAAGGATACTACTATTTGCAGCAATCATCCTTTTAGCATATCTCCGGGGAACTTCAATAGTTATCTTTGGAGTGATGGAACCATCAACAATACATTGAATATCACTCAGCCAGGAAATTATTGGGTGAATGTTACTGACAATAATAATTGTCAAATGCGAGACTCTATCAATATTATTCCTGCTGCAGGATGTGATGACAATTTATGTGAACTTACCGCACAAACAATATTTTATCCTAATCCTGTTGAAAATCTGTTAACCATAAACAAGAACAATACCAGTTGTATTGTAAAGATGAATTTATATAACGCCATTGGTCAATTGTTGCTGAAAGATTTTTTGTTGTATGATGGTATCAATTCACTTGATTTTAGTAAATATCCATCAGGAGTCTATTTTTACAAACTTCATACAGGACAGAGAATTTTGAAAAACGGTAAAATTGAAAAAAAATAAATCAATTCATCCATTCAAAAATGATAACATTCTTGTTGATCTGGTAAGTTTCATACAACTTTATTCTATTGATAAAAATCAAATTGTATCAAGCGATTTGAAACTATCTGCTAATTACAAATTTTTTATAGACAAGCTGATTATTGATATTCAGTTGGGCAATATATATTCCAGATGAAAGTTGATGGCAATTTATAATTACTTTATCTACAAAATCACTTCTTTTGTAAACAACTTTGCCTAATTGATCTATTATCATCAAGGCATTGATACCCTTACCTTCAATGTTTACTACATCACTAACAGGGTTAGGATATATTTTTACAGTAGCGGAAATGCTGTCAACAGGCGTTATAACAACAGGTACTGTATCCAAAGGATTGTCAATCGTCCCGGAAGTTTTTCCATGTAGATAAACGGACAAAGGGAAGTTTCCCTGACTGCCGGTAAATACTGCATCAGGCACTTCAATTTTAAATTTGTGCAATCCTGCAGTCATAGCCCCCATTTTTATTCTGCGAATATCAATTTTATCTCCGGGACACCAGTTGCTGAATGATTGCCATTGAGAGGGAGTCATTGCTGTTGAACCGTATATTCCATTTGCTTGTGTATTATATTTTCTAAATGGTTCGCAACTTATTCTTCCAGGTTTGTATTTTAGTTTTAGTGAGTCATCCACATAAACAAAATGATTTCTTCTGACATATTCTTCCCCACCGGAATTGGAACCATGATTGGATGTAATCAAATAAAAAGAAGCATCTGTTAAATCAGATGGGATATTAACTTCAAAAGTTTTGGTGGTTTTTCCAATGGTGTCTGTAGCCGAAAC
Organism: Chitinophagaceae bacterium; assembly: GCA_947448685.1. GTDB lineage: Bacteria > Bacteroidota > Bacteroidia > Chitinophagales > Chitinophagaceae > Ferruginibacter. The sequence continues at coordinate 5,514 of CANFOP010000086.1, forward strand.
TTGATAATTATTAAAGTTGGCACTGATTGACATCGGCATCAAAATATTGTTGCTCTTTACAGGAGGAGTAGTATTGGTAATAAAAACCAAAGAACCAAAGAACACATCGTTGCGTCCGCTACATCCCGCTACTTGTGTATTGGCAGCATACGGCACCCCAAATATCTCCAACTCTATCCAAATGTTGTAATGATTGATGATGCCTGTATCTCTCAACAATAAAGCGACATTATTGATTTCAAACAGATAGGGAACCGAATCTGGTTTTATGTTCTTGTTCATAAATGGAGTGATAAATCTGCCCAGTTCGATTCTTGGTACATTTTTGGGATTGTAACTGCTGCTGTCTTTTGATACGAGTGCTAAATTTACATTGCCAATTCTGTCGTAATTGTCACAAGAAGCCTTCACCGTTACTTTCATTTGCAATGTTGAGCCGATGGATGCTAATTCGGCATCTGACATTTTTCTGGCATATAAATAATTTTGATGCCGAATCACTCCTGCTGGAGGTAAGGGTGTATCAACCCTTGTTCCATATCCATCAAAATAAAGGACTTTATCAAATATTTGAATAGTAGTCTGGGCGTTTGATTGCAACGCAATTATTATAAATAAGAAGTACAGAAATAATTTTTTCATTTTGTTTGTATGTTACATTTTGATTATTGCCTTTCGGTTATGAATGCGCTCTGAAACTGTTGTATCTGATGTAATTCGATATTGAATCAAGGATTGTGCTTCACATATATTTTTCTGTACTCTACTGTATTTTCCTGTTTTATTTTCAGCATATAAATTCCTTCTGCGAGTCCGCTGGTATTGATAAAAAAACGACTTGTTTCTGTATTCAAATTTGACACCCTTTTTCCAATAGCATCGAATACTTCTACAGATATTTTATTGCTGGGCAAATGAGATGAATTTATAAAAAGATATTGATCTGCAGGATTGGGATATGCTTCATAAGTGATATTTTTATTTTCATTTCTTACAGAAGCTATTTTACTGTAATCGTATCTTCCATCCAAGTCTGTTTCTTTGATACGATAAAATATTTTACCGTATGGCAAATTAAAATGCGTGTAGGAAAATTGTGGCTGATTAAGATTTGTTATCTGAATAGTGTCAACTGTTGACCAGTTGATTGCGTTTGTGCTATACTCTATCGTAAAATAATGGCTGTTAAGCATTGGTATCGCTACATTCCATTTTATCAATGAAGTCGTTTTATTGGTCATACTTGCAACAACATCTATAAATTTTACAGGCAACAGTGTAATAGAAAAGGGAGTAGGGATATTTTCTGCATACTCTGTCGGGTTTCCGTTGTAATTAGGGTCTATTGCATTGTTGTCGCCATTGTTTGATGAATCTGAAATTATGATGGAAGTATTATTTACAGATGAACCGATTTTGCCTATCGCAGTAGCTGAATTATAGTATGTAAGTCCATCCTGTATATTGGTCACTCTGCAATTCACCAATATGTTTGCATAATAATTATTGTTGTTTAAAATCTTATTAGGTAAATACTGATCATCAAATAAAACCGAAGTAACAGTAGTGCCATTAAACAAAGGATTTAATATAAGTCCTACATTATTATTTCCAGTAACAAACTGAGTATGTACATTGGAAATATTCGCGGGTCCGAAAGCTGCGCCAAGGTCATCCGTTACTGTAACATTGTTTAGCACTACATTGCCCATATTTTCAATATGAATTTCGTAAGTGAGGTCATAAGTAGCTCTGTTAACTCTTGTAACATTCAATAACCTTTTTGTGCAACCAACAGATGGAGAAAAACTTGTATTGTCAATAGGCGAGTTGTTAACCTGAAATGGCTTTTCCGTTCCTAAAACACCTGATGATATATCATAATCAAAAAAATAACAAGATCCGTTGAAATCATTTCCCGATACTTCCAATATTCCATTTAGATACGCAATTCCATAACAGTCTTTTGGCAACGTTGTTAAAAATGTTGCTGATGCACTGGAAGTCGTGTTGTAATTTGTAATTTCATATAATCTAGAGGGGCCAGCGCCCAATGTTGCAAACATTCTTCCATTTGGCAAAATACATAAATCACCGCTGTTGATCGTGTTGGGAAAGTTGCCAGTTGGGAATTGAAGTATTCTTGTATTAATAACCTGGCCAGTTGTTACTTCAAATTTATCTAAGTTACATTGACCTGTCGCTGCATTATAATTAGAAAAAGACCATAAATCACCATTGTTGTCAAATTCAAAATTATTGGAAACATAACTGTAAGAATAAGTTGGTGTAACAGGAATATTTATTGGGCAACCAATACTATTAGGAAGTCCTACATCCAGCACCCAAATTTTTGTGTCTACTCCACTTCGAATATCTGCGATATATACTTTATTGTTTTTAGGATTGTATGCAACAAAAACTGCAAAAATGTCGGATTGTTGTTGACTCATATCACAATTGGAAAGAAGAACAGGATTGGTTGACAGTGGGTTTTGAATCAAAGAAAAACTGGGAGTGAAAGATGTATTGCAGGTATTGCTGCCAAAATTAATCAGAACCGAATGTTGCGCATATAAATTCCCAAATAACAAAAACAATATTGGGAAAAATATTGCAAATGAATTTTTAAAATATCTTGTGGTTTGACTCATTTGTTTAATAAGTTACAATTTACTTATTAATTCAGACATAAAAAAGCGGTCTGCCCGATTAGGAGCAGACCGCCATTTATTTAAACCACTCGGTTGTTTTAGAATTTCAACACCCTGGTAGTCTTCACATTCTTACCCTGTCTAACTTCTATGAAGTAAGCTCCAGGCTTCAACTCTGATC
>CANFOP010000087.1 GCA_947448685.1 Chitinophagaceae bacterium
GGATTACCTTTATTAATCCTTTTTTGGGAGGCTATAATCAATCAATCCTCACTAGTTCCATGAGATTCGTTTTTTATTTCGTTGTTCATTGAAGTAATACTTCATTCGCGCTTAATAAAAAACCTCGGCAACTACCGAGGTTTGATAGGTTCTGTTGGGTTACCAGGATTACCTGCGGTGATCCATTTTTTGGGGTACAAATACAAAAAACCCATATTCGCTTCGCTCACTTTGGTTTTGCATCTATTCGCATTTGAAAGCAAGCTTTCCATGCTCATACATGCAAAACCCCGGCAATTGCCAGGGTTTTTTTAGTTTGTTGGGTTACCAGGATTCGAACCTAGACAGACAGAATCAAAATCTGTAGTGCTACCGTTACACCATAACCCAATCATTTTCCCAAATTAGAATTTGGGATTGCAAAAATAAGGGATTACAGAGATGTTCCAAAAGTTTTTGACATAAAATTCGGATTCTGTTGAAATATAGAAGAATCAGTGTACTTTTTACCTCATCCTTGTTGTTCAGCATCTTCCTGCTCTTTCATGTTTTTTATCAAATCCAAGGCCTCTGAAACAACATCACACATGATAGTTACGAGAGATCCGGGCTTTGCCGTATCATATGCATAACTGATGGCTTCTTTCTCATTGTAAATAATTGTAATTGGAATATCCTGCGTTTTGGTTTCATTGATTCCTTCTACCAGCAATGACACTATCTCTTCAGCTTTTCTTCCCCTTAAGTGCTTGTCTTGTCTAATGATGATTTTATCAAAACACTTTCCGGAAATTTTACCCAATTCACGGATATCCTCATCCCTTCGATCTCCTGTACCACTGATGATTCCTACTTTTGGACTGCCTTCCATTTTGCTGACAAAATCACAAAGCAACTCCAACCCAGCAGGGTTATGCGCAAAGTCCACTAAAAAATTAAAATGTTTGAACTGAAACATATTCAATCTTCCGGGGGTCTGTGTGACGGAAGGTAAAAATGTTTGTAATGCCAGTTTAATATCTTCGATGCCTATTTTTCTCCATAAATAAGCACTCAACACAGCAGGCAAGCAGTTCATCACATTGTGTAAGGCTTTTCCTCCATAAGTGATGGGAACGTCGGTAACTTTTATGATTCGTAATTTCCAGGTTCCTTTCATAATGGTGATGTATCCATTTTCAAAAATGGCAGCATATCCTCCTTTTTTGCAATGTTGCACAATTCTTGGATTATGTTCATCCATACTAAAAAATGCCACATTACAATTCAATCCTTTTTTCATGTTAAACACCAAATCGTCGTCTGCATTCAATATAGCATAACCATGATGATATACTGTTTCAGGAACCACTGATTTTACTTTGGCCATTTGTTCCATGGTATCAATACCACCGAGTCCAATGTGATCTGCACTGATGTTGGTAACAATGGCTACGTCGCAATGTCTAAATGCCAGTCCGCTTTTCAGTATTCCGCCCCTTGCACATTCCAATACTGCAAAATCTACAGTGGGGTCTTTTAGCACAAACTGAGAAGAAATCGGACCGGTGCAATCGCCCTTCATCATCAATTGATTTTGAATGTAAACACCGTCACTTGTAGTATAGCCAACTTTATAACCTGCTGATTTTACTATGTGTGCTGTCAGTCGGGTAGTAGTTGTTTTGCCATTTGTACCAGTCACAGCAATAATCGGAATATTTCCTGTGCTTCCTTTTGGAAACAACATATCAACAACAGGCTCTGCAACATTGCGTGGAAGTCCTTCAGATGGATCAATATGCATTCTAAAACCCGGTGCAGCATTCACTTCTAAAATACAACCTCCATTTTCGGTCACGGGTGTACGTAGATCAGTGGCCATGATATCTATACCACAAATATCTAACCCAATGATTTTGGCAATGCGTTCACACATGATGATATTGGCAGGATGAACTTCATCTGTAACATCCGTACTCGTTCCTCCTGTTGAAAGATTGGCTGTAGGTTTCAAAAGTACCAGTTCATCTTTTGCAGGAATGGTATCAAGGGTATATCCTTTTTCATCGAGCATTTTTTGTGTAAACTGATCGATGGTTATTTGAGTGAGCACTTTTTCATGTCCATAACCTCTGCGAGGGTCTTTATTGACTTCATCAATTAATTGTTGGATATTACTTTTGCCATCTCCTATAACGGAGGCGGGTGTACGCAGTGCCGCACAAATGAATTTATAGTTGATTACTAAAATACGGTAGTCAAAACCAGTAATGAATTTTTCTACAATGACGCTTCTGCTGTATTCTTTGGCGGCAGCAAAGGCAACAATGGCTTGTTCCCAGTTGACGATATTGGTAGTGTTTCCTTTACCATGGTTTCCGTCAATGGGTTTTATTACAATCGGATATCCAATACGATTGATACTTTCTTTTAACCCTTCTTCTGTTTTTATTACATCACCTTTTGGAACCGGTATTTCAGCAGCACTGAGTAATTGTTTGGTTTCTTCTTTATCGCATGCAATCGATACGGCTATATTTCCTGTTGTGCTTGCTATGGTAGCTCTGATTCTTTTTTGATGAACGCCATATCCCAACTGTACAAGAGAGTGTTTGTTCAATCGTATATAAGGAATCCCTCTTTTAGCGGCTTCTTCTACAATGCAGCCTGTGCTCGGTCCTAATCTGGTATCTTCTCTAATTTCACGAAGTTTCATAATGTCCTCAGAAAGATTGTAGTCGATATTGTCAATGAGTGATTGAGCAATTGCAACGGAAGCCTTGGCAGCAAATACACCCGCTTCCTCTTCCAAATAACTGAACACTACATGATATTCTCCATCTTTGCCGGTTCCGCGTGTTCTGCCAAAACCAGTTTCCATACCTGCTAATGTCTGAAGTTCCAACGCAATATGCTCTATCACATGCCCCATCCAGGTGCCTTCTTTTACTCTTTCAAAAAAACCGCCTCGAGTTCCAATGCTACATCTGTGTTCAATCATCGATGGAAACATTGTCTCTAGTCTTTCCCCGAAACCTTTGATAGCATTGGTGGGTTGTTGTTCCAATTCCTCCAAATCCAGTTTCATTTGTATTAATTTGGTACGGCGCACGCTCCAATAATTAGGTCCTTTCAATACTTTGATTTCAACAATCTTCATAAATGCTTGTTTTTGGATTTAGATTCGGTAATTTAATCCAATCATTGCAGTCTGCAAAACAAAACTCCTATTAATCAGAAAACATCAATCAATTCTAACTAATTAACACTGCTGTATAATAATTGAATCCAATTGAAAATCGATTTGCCTTACTTTTGTGTATATCATAAAAGCGAATCAATGCAATATCCCAAAGGTAAACTGCTCGCCATAGGTGGTGCTGAAGATAAAGGAACCAATCTTGAAACAGGAGAAATTCAACGCAATAATCTCAATTTTTTTGAGTTGGGTATTTTAAGAAGACTAGTGCAGGAAACCGGTGATCTTAATTCCAGAATAGAAGTGATTACTACTGCCAGTATGATTCCAGTTGAAGTAGGTGACAATTATCTGAGTGCTTTTGGAAAAATCGGTTGCAGAAATATTGGCGTGATGCATATCAGAAATAGAACGGATGTAGCAACAGAAGAATATATGGATCGCATCAAAAATTGTGATGCAGTTATGTTTAGCGGAGGCAATCAAATGAGGTTGACCAGTACTTTTGGTGGTACGGATTTTCTTTCCATCATCATGAAGCGATTCAAGGAAGAAGAAAACTTTTTGGTGGCAGGAACTTCTGCCGGCGCAATGGCAATGAGCAATACCATGATTTATGAAGGAAATGCAGCGAAAGCACATTTAAAAGGGGAAGTAAAAATTACAACCGGACTTGGATTCATGAACGATGTTATTTTTGATTCTCATTTTGAAAAACGTGGCAGATTCGGCAGATTGGCGCAAGCCATTGCTACCAATCCCTCATGTATTGGAATAGGTTTGGGCGAGGATACAGGTATGCTCATTACGAATGGCAACAAAATGGAAGCAATAGGAAGCGGACTTGTTATTATAATTGATGGGCATGATATTCGTCATAGTAATATTGCCGACATTCCGGATGGTAATCCTATCAGCATTGAAAATTTAAAAGTTCATTTTTGCGAAAACGGAAATGGATATCTTGTTGACCAACGACAATTTTTAACTGAAGCAAATGAAGGTTCTGTTATTGTCAAGAATGTTGAAGTAGAATAAATATTGCTTGCTCATATTGGTGATTAAGAAAATTATCAAATGAATTTAGTATTTCTTTTTAAAACAGTTTTTTATTTTTAACGTTATCTTTTAATTATTAAATCATCCTTTTGAAGGGCGTTTGGTTATCCGATGTACTTTTGCGAATCTTTTATTTAGTAAAAAAGATTTAGAAAATAGGATGAGTAAAGAAAAACAGATTTTCCAGACTAATACAAAATGGAGATGGTTTGCATTTAAATGGTCAAGCAGGCTTGTTTTTGTTTTACTGCTTTGTGCATTTATTTTAGTTATAACAACTCTGATTAAAGGAATTCAGCCTCGTCTTCCCTTGTTAATTGGAGAAAATGACTCTTTACATACATTATCCAATCCAGTAATCCCGGCAGGGTTAAAAAAATCCGACCTTAAAAAATACAAGGGATTTGAAGACTTTCTTCAAATGAAAGCGGCCAATGAAAAATTACAAAATACTTCAAGCCCTGATCGGTTGAATCAAATAAGAGCTGCATTTTATGTTGATTGGGATCCACAGTCATTCTATTCGCTTCAGAAAAATATCGGCCAACTAAATATGGTCATGCCAGAATGGTTTTTCATTGATCCTCTTGCTGATACATTGTACGTTAAAATTGACTCGGCAGCCTTGAACGTAATGAAGAAAAAAAGCATTAAAATTCTTCCTATCATCAATAATATCAATTCGCAAAAAGGTGCCGGAGATTTTGATGGAGTATTGTTGCATAGAATTTTACACAATAAAAATAAAAAGGAAAGACTGATCAATGATATAATAAAGAATTTGAAAAGGTATGAACTGCAAGGTATCAATATTGACTTTGAGGATTTTATAGAGACATCTGATGAACCCATCATTCAATTTCAAAAAGAACTTTCTGAAAAACTGCATCAGCAAAAGATGTTGGTGACACAGGATATAATGCCGAATGATGAAGACTTTAATATAAAAGCGCTTAATCAATATAATGATTACATTTTTCTGATGGCTTATGATGAGCATTACAGTTCAAGTATAGCAGGACCAATCAGCAGTCAACAGTTTATTGAAAAAGCATTGGATGAAGCAGCCAAAGAAATCCCTTCCGAAAAAATTATTTTGTGCATTGCAGGATATGGTTATGATTGGAATGAGGGGAAGGAGGCTGTTAATTTAACATACCAGCAGGCACTGGCTAATGCGAAGCAATATGATGCAAAAATTGATTTTAACAACGATACCTATAATAACTATTATTCTTACACTGATGCGGATCAAAAAAAACATGAAGTGTATTTTACTGATGCGGCAACCAACTACAATACCATGCGTTTTGCAGATGAGTATGGAACCGCAGGTACTGCTTTATGGAGGTTAGGAAGTGAGGATGAAAGACTCTGGGAATTTTACAGCCGAAATCTTTCGAATAAAAGTCTTTTATACAAGCCTTTTAATTTCGGTTCTTTGTCGTTTGTTAATTCACCTACAGAAAGACCAGATTACATAGGTGATGGCGAAGTGTTAAATGTCATAAGCACTCCACAGTCTGGAAAGATCGAACTTGAAGTTGATAAAAATGAAGGAATTATTACAGAGCAGAAATATCTTCAATTACCTACAAAGTATGTAATAAAGAAATATGGCAATGTGCACCATCAGGTAATACTAACTTTTGACGACGGGCCGGATCCTGAATATACACCACAAATTCTCGATATTTTAAAAACAGAAAAAGTTCCTGCCGCTTTCTTTGTGATAGGAATGGAAGCGGAAAATAATCTTCCTATTCTTAAAAGAATCTTTGATGAAGGACACGAAATAGGTAATCATACTTTTACACATCCGAATATTGCTACTGTAAGTGCTGAAAGAGCGGCTACAGAACTGGAAACGACTCGATTGTTGATTGAAGCAACCACAGGAAGAAGTACTGTTTTATTCAGAGCACCTTACAATGCAGACTCTGAACCAACAAGTGATGTAGAATTGAAACCTATTGCACTTAGTAAAAATAAAAATTATTATACTATTGGAGAAAGTATCGATCCAAATGATTGGGAGCCCAATGTGAGTGCAGACAGTATTTATGAAAGAACTATCAGGCAATATGAAAAGAATCCTGAAAAAGGAATTATTCTGTTTCATGACGCAGGAGGTAACAGAAAAGCTACTGTTGAAGCGTTGCCTCGCATCATAAAATATTTCAAATCAAGAGGTGTTGAGTTTACAACCATCGCTTCTTTGTTACATACTTCAAAGGATGTAATAATGCCGGTTGTAAATAATAAGGTAATCAGATGGGAAGGAAGAATTGCCAAATTTACCTACTGGTTCAGCAACACACTAAGTTGGTTGTTTTGGACTGCAATTATTCTGGGTGTTTTAAGAATTGTTATTATTGCTGTGCTGTCAATCATCAATAAATTTAAGAGTGTTCCAGTGAAAAAAACAATTCAAACTGTTTTTCGTCCGGCAAGCATTATTGTTCCTGCATACAATGAAGAGGTTAATATCATAAAAACAATTGAAAATCTTTTAAAAATTGATTACCCCGATTTTGAAATAATTGTTGTGGATGATGGATCAACTGATTTAACTTTTCAAAAAATATCAGCCACATATCAATCACATCCTGTTGTAAGAGTTTATACCAAAAAAAATGGAGGGAAGGCTTCGGCTCTCAATTTTGGCATATCACATGCTAAATTTGACTATCTGATTTGTATTGATGCAGATACACAATTGATGGACGATGCTGTAAAAAAACTCATGAAATGCTTTTATGAAGACAACTCAAATAATATTGGAGCTGTTGCAGGTATGGTGAAAGTTGGAAATGAAAACAATATGTTGACCAAATGGCAAAGCATCGAATATATAACCTCTCAAAATTTTGAAAGACGAGCATTTGATCTGCTTAATTGCATTACCGTTGTTCCCGGTGCTATTGGCGCTTTTCGAAAGGATGCAGTATTGCTTTCTGGTGGATTCACAAATGATACACTTGCAGAAGACTGTGATCTTACCATCAGAATATTGAAAAATAAATTCAGGGTAGTAAATTGTCCGGATGCGATTGCAATAACTGAAGCTCCTGAAACTTTGAAGCAATTCATGAAACAACGATTTCGCTGGAGTTATGGTATCATGCAATCATTTTGGAAAAATAAAAAATTATGTTTTAATCCTTCTTATAAATCTCTTGGCTTAATAGCATTGCCCAACATTTTAATTTTTCAAATCATACTTCCAATAATTGCGCCATTAGCCGATATTATGCTGGTGGTAGGACTGATTTGGAACAGACATGACCAGGAAAGTATGGATAAAATACTGGGTTTTTATCTATTCTTTTTCATCATTGATATTATTGTAAGTATAATCGCTTTTTCTTTTGAGAAAGAAAAATCCGGAAAATTGGTTTGGATGGTACCTCAGCGACTGGTTTATCGCCAATTGATGTATGTTATTTTGTTTCGCTCAATCAGAAAGGCTATTAAAGGAGACAATCAAGCATGGGGTGTATTAAAAAGAACTGGAAATGTAAAAGATATTTCAGTATCTGTCGTTCTTACAGATAAGACTATAAAAAATTAAGAGAAATGAAAATAAAATTATCCATAATTGTTTTGTTATTTGTTTGTAAGGTTTTGTCAGCTCAACAAAAAACATTCATTATCATTACAGATGACTCAACTAAGTTGCCAATTCCATCGGTAACTGTAACCGTTGATAATAAAGTCATTGGTCAATCAGACATAAATGGAAAGACATTTTTAAATCTGGAGGGCAATCATTTATTGGAGTTTACCGCAATTGGTTACCAAAAACAGTTGTTTAAAATTTCGCTCCCTGATAAAAATATTCTTGAAATCAGATTGAAGTCTGAACCAATACACTTGGAAGAAGTTATCATTATTTCATCCACGAGAACCAATCAAAGAATTGAAAATGCACCTATAAAAGTAGAGGTACTGGGCAGTGAAGAAATGCAGGAAGAAAGTACTGTTAAGCCTGCAAATGTATTGGGCATCATTGGAGATGCAAGTGGTGTGCAAGTTCAGCAATCCAGTGCCGTATCCGGAAACGCCAATGTCAGAATTCAGGGACTAGACGGAAGATATA
>CANFOP010000088.1 GCA_947448685.1 Chitinophagaceae bacterium
AATCATACAAATTTCCGTAAGGATTTTTTTGAATAAACGTTCTCCATTCTACAATATAATCCGTACTGATGGGCTTGTCCCCTGATTTTGCAGTAATAACAGGATAAGAAAAATGAATATCCGGATGAATCATGCTTGATGCCTTCAAGCAGGCTGAACAAACACCACATGAGTCTTCCTGGTTACTTGTATCAATAACCTCTTCAGTGCTGACTGTATCTTCACCAAACAGAGATATATCTTGTTTGACCGAAACGGACTTGCCGTTTACTTTTTCACAAACAAGGTATTGCGAAAATGCCCTTGCGATAGACAATGAGCCATTTCCTTCTTTGCCAAGAAATAACAAGGCATGGCTCAGCCGATTTTGCTGAACCATTTTAACGAGTTGTTTTTTTACTTCAACCTGCCCTATAACATCTTTAAACTGCATAGTGCAAGTTAAAAAATAAAATCAAGTCAATTACTAAAGAAAAAAGGGTATTATAAAAGAGAGGTGATTTCTTCGCTCATAGGATTGACAGCACTTTCAAACTTCTGCATGATTTTACCGTTTTCATCCAATAAGAATTTATTGAAATTCCATGATATCTCAGTATCCAAAACGCCATTCAATTTTTTTTGAGTAAGAAATTGATAGATGGGCGCCATGTCAGTTCCCTTGACAGATATCTTTGCTGCCATTGGAAAAGTAACGCCATAATTTTTTGAACAGAAAGTTTGAATAGTTGCATTAGACCCCGGCTCTTGAGCACCAAAGTTATTGGCAGGAAAACCAACAATAACAAGCCGATCCTTGTATGTTTCATACAGTTTTTGCAAATCTTTGTATTGTGGAGTGTATCCGCACTCAGAAGCCGTATTAACGATTAATATTTTTTTACCCTTAAAAGCAGAAAAGTCAATCGTATTGCCATCCAATGCATCTACCTTAAATGAGTGTATTGAAAAAGAACTGTCCTTAATAGAATCTTGCATGTTAGTTGATTGAATGGATGATGGATGTTGTTCTGTTGCAGATGTGCATGCAACGAAAACAAAAGAGATGAGTAATGTTCTGAGCATTTTTTATTTTAAAACAACTGTAAACTAAAAATGTTTAAAAAATTATGGATTATTTATTCATGATGTGATAAACCCAAATCTATTGCCTCTCATAACATCCAATATCAGTAGCTAATCCTGACAATCTTGGATGATTATTCAAATCCCTATCATATGTAGTAAGAACACCATTATCAATAACCGGAGATGTGTTGTCTTTTGTAATATTAAAATCAAAATAATTATGAATAATGTCTACGCTATCAAACAATGGGTCTACATTAGCAACAGATGATAATATGTTGCATATTTGAGGAATGGTTGAGTTTTTATACAAGCAATTTTCAAACAACAGATCATAAATATGGTTGTCATCTTTATACAGCAGCATTTCATCTTCACCCATGCCGCCTTCACCCCATACAATACAGTTTTTAAAATTGGCATGTAAATCGGAGGCCTGCGCAGTTCCATTCTGAGTTGAAAAATTGCTTATTTGCAATAATGGATTAACGTGTGGTATATAAACTGTTGAATAGGATACAGCGGTACAATTCGTAAAGTTATATTCACCGCCTTGCTCAATATGTATGTTTGTTCCACAATTGCTTATCAGTGTATTGTCTGCGTAAATACTGCTATTCTCTGAATAAATGCCTGATTCAAGTGCATTGTCTATGATGCATTGATGAAGGGTGAGTTTAGGATTGCTATTTAAAGATGGCCCATAAACACTAACAGCTGTTTTTGCATTTTTAATGACAGCAAAGTTTAATTCATTGTCTTTACTGGAGGTTCTGAAATAAATTCCCGGCCAACTAGCGGGTAAATCTCTGTATGATTCATCCAGCCTGTCACCCGTAAAAATAACTTCATTGTTTTTAAGACCATTCACTTTGAGTGTTCCATCCACCAGAATAGGTACATCTGCATGTGAAAATATTTTACAACCTTTTTCGATTATCAAGGTAGCATTGGTATCTATTTGCAATTTTCCCAGGACCACATAGGGCAGATCTGCCGTCCATATTACATTACCTGAAATTGTTTGATTTTTTAAAAAATGAGCATTTTGTCCATATGCTTCCAGTTGAACAAACCTATTGTTCCCATTGTAATTAATCAAAATACTATCTCTTACAATAAAAGGCAATTGAGTATTGGAAGAATCAATATTTACTGTAACAAAAACATACATACTGTCATTAGCGGCCAACACAATATCACGAACTTCAGTTGAAGAAAGTCCGTTGATATTAATTTTAAAAGAAGAATTGCTTCCTCCCATCAGTTGCACCTGAGACAAGCGTATTTTTTGGTTATTGTTATTGATTATTTTAAAAGACTGCGTGTAAGAAGTGGAAGATGTAAAAACGGTATCAAATTTAATGGTATCAGCAGTGATGGTCATATATGCATCAGTACTTGTAATAAAATGATCCTTTGTACATGAAGAAAAAAAAATGAACAACAATAAAACAGATACTATGCCTAGCCTGATGGATTTACTCATTTTTATGGGAGATTCTGCTATTTTTTTATACACTCAAAATGCTTTAGATATGAATTCAAATGTAAATGTTAATTTTTACATTTTATCAAACCGTTGCTTATACGCTATTATTTTGTTGCAATGGCAACTGTTGCGATACTTAATTTTGTATTGGGGACTTTTAAAATTTCTCTGCCACAAGCTTCAACAGTAGCCCCTGTGGTAATCACATCATCAATCAATAAGATATTTTTATTTTCAATTAAAGAGGGTTTCTGAACACAAAAACTATCATGTACATTTTGCCATCTTTCAGTTCGATGCATTTTGGTTTGGGTTTGAGTTGTTCTCGTTCTTACCACCACATTTTCCAGTATCGGCAGTGTAAGAATTTCAGCAACTCCTCTTCCAATCAAAGATGCCTGATTATATCCTCTTTTAAATTCTTTGTCTGCAAACATAGGCATGGGGACAATGTAATCCAAAGATCGATAATGCACATGTTTGATAAGCGTTTTTCCCAAAAGTTCTCCGAGAAAAATTCCCATTTTTTGATTGCCCTTGTATTTTAATTGATGCAGCAGGTATTGTAGTGTTTTACCTTTTGAAAAATAAAACTCGCTATGCCCTTTTACAATATCAAGTCTGCCATTGAATATTTTTTCAGTCGCATTTTCTGTATGATATATAAATCCTGTTTCGGGCAATTTATTCAAACAATGAAAACAAATTTGCTGATCTGGTTTTAAATTGTCGTTACCGCATCCCTTACAAATGTGAGGGTACAACAATTGCAGGGCACCTTCCAATAAAGAAGATATAAAGTTCATGTAGGTACGGAATATTGATGATTAAAAAAGCAATTGATATAATTCTTCCACTTTTCCCAGCGGAATTACCTGTATAGATGTTTTTAATTTAGCAAGCGATTTGCTGTTATATTTACTTACAACAATTTTTTCAAAACCGAGTTTTTCAGCTTCCGCAATACGCTGCTCAATTCTGTTGACAGCTCTTATTTCGCCGCTCAATCCTACCTCGCCGGCAAAACAAATTCCCTGAGGCAATGGCTGATCTTCATAACTGCTTAATAAAGCAGATACAACTGCCAGATCAATGGATGGATCTTCTACTTTAATACCCCCCGCAATATTTATAAAAACATCCTTCACTCCAAAATGGAATCCACCGCGTTTCTCTAAAACAGCCAATAGCAACTGCACTCTCCTCAAATCAAATCCGCTGACTGTTCTTTGTGGTGTGCCATAAACGCTTTGGGTAACCAATGCCTGAGTTTCAATTAAAAGAGGACGCATTCCTTCAATCGTGGCAGCAATGGCAATACCACTCAGCTGATCTTCTTTTTGAGTAATAAGAATCTCACTTGGATTATTAACCGGTCTCATTCCCTGACCTGTCATTTCATATATACCCAATTCTGAAGTTGAACCAAATCTGTTTTTTAACGTCCTTAAAATCCTGTATGCATAATGCCTGTCACCTTCAAACTGCAGTACCGTATCCACCATGTGTTCTAAAATTTTAGGACCGGCAATGTTTCCGTCTTTGGTGATATGTCCAATTAAAAAAACAGGTGTATTGGTTTCCTTTGCAAATCGCTGCAACTCCGCTGCGCATTCTCTGATTTGGCTTACACTGCCTGAAGATGATTCCACAAATGGAGATTGTAGGGTTTGAATAGAATCAACAATTACCAACTGAGGTTTAAGCTTTTTGATTTCCTTAAAAATTGTTTGCGTATCAGTTTCTGTGAGCAAATAAAAGTTTTCATTTAAAATTCCCAATCTATCAGCACGCATTTTAATTTGTTGCTCACTTTCCTCCCCACTTATATAAAGCGTAACAATGTTGTGTAACTGCAACCCATTTTGAAGAAACAATGTAGATTTTCCAATACCGGGTTCGCCTGCTACCAATACAATACTACCCAATACAATTCCACCACCTAGCACCCTGTTCAATTCCGGATCGTTTGTAGCAATTCTTTTTTCGGCAGCACTGCTGACATCACTAATGGAAATAGTTTTTAATTTACCGGTGCCGGAATATTCTTTCCAATCATCTTTGTTATTTTTATCTGTCCCTTTTGTAATCACCTCTTCTACAAAACAATTCCATTGATTACAGGATGGACATTTACCTACCCATTTTGCGCTCTCATATCCACAATGCTGACAAAAAAAAGATGATTTCGTTTTACTCATGCAGTAAAAGTAGAATCAATTTAGATAAAGAAAAAAAAGTAAAATTTATTTTTATAAAAACGAGTTGAAAAAACAGAAATCAAACCATTGAATACAAATGCAATGTTTTGAATGAATAATTTTCGCTGAAAAAAACTGGTTTGTAATAAAAGTAAAAGAGCCAACATTTCTGCTGGCTCTTTGTACTTACTAACCCATTAAATTCTACTGCTAAATTACATATTGCCTTCACAAAAAAAAATAAAATTTTGAAAATGTGAATAAAATAATGAGTAAATATTTATTTTTATATTACTATTTAATATTTATTAAAATATTGAATGTCAATTATTTACAAATATTTTACAACTTTCTTTACCAGATAATTTTTATCAGATGGTGATTTTGATCATTTATATTTATTATTATTATGTTTTATAATTTAAATACCATTATAATTAAATATAAATGTGATTCATTCAATTTTTTTAATCAAATAAGGATTATTTTTCTTCGTAAATAACTTGATTATTAGGTTGATATATAAATGGCCAATAAAGTCTCCAATAAATATACGAAGTAATATGTATAATATATATTTTAAATAAATAAATTTTATTTAATTATCTATTATTATAATGCAATTTGTTATTTGGGAAACAAATGAGCCAATAAGTTAGAGAAGGATAATGGGTAAATTATGTCAATCTTCGCTGATTTTTTCATCTACGGCATTTGCAACTACTGCCGAGCTCATTTTTTTCAATGGGTTGTTGCGTTGGATATCAAATTCAACTCTATTGTTGATAATATCAATACATGTATATAATGCTTGTCTTGTGGAAGTTTCGTCTGCGATTCCCTTGCCTGCAATATCAAATGCTGTTCCATGATCAGGTGAAGTTCTTACTGCTTTTAGACCGGCAGTAAAATTAACACCCTCGCCTAATGAGAGTGATTTAAAAGGAATCAATCCTTGATCATGATAAAGTGCCAAAACCGCATCAAACTTCTCATGTTGGCCTCTGGCAAAAAAAGCATCAGCGCTGTAAGGCCCAAAACATAAAATATCTTTTCTCTTGGCTTCTGTTACAGCAGGTTTAATTATTTCAATTTCTTCTTTTCCAATAAGTCCTTCATCACCTGCATGAGGATTTAGTCCTAGTACAGCAATTTTGGGTTTAATGATACCGAAATCTCTTTTCAGCGACTGGTTCATCAAATGAAGTTTGCTTATTATTTTATCTTTTGAGATTACTGAGGCAACGTCTTTAACAGCAACATGTTCTGTCAGTAATCCGATTCTCATATTTTCTGCAACCATCAGCATCAGCACATCATTTACCCCAAAAAGCGCTTTGAGATAGGGTGTGTGTCCGGTGTAATTAAACTTAGAAGACTGAATATTTTTTTTATGTATGGGGGCAGTGACAAGACCCTGAATTTTTCCTGCTTTAAGTGCTTCGGATGCAACAGAAAGACTTGCAATTGCATAAGATCCGCCAATATCATTCATTTCACCTGGGGTAATTACCACATCTTCTTCCCAGCAATTGAATAGATTTAACTGTTTTGGATTGATTTTAGAAGAGTCTTTGATGATGGTGAAATTCAGATTCACCTCAGGCATTGTTTTACGGTAAAAATTAATGGCTTTGTTATTGGCAAATACTACCGGAGTACAAATATCAAGCACTCGGCTGTCGCTTAGCACTTTAATGATTAATTCAATGCCAATACCGTTGATATCTCCACAACTGAAGCCGATTATCGGCTTACGATCTGATAATACACTCATAAATCAATGCTTTATCCTGTAAAAATACAACTTCTTTCATGATAAAATGATCACACGACAATTTGTTGGAAATATGGATACTTTGTGCCTGCCAAAAACAAAAGTACTTTTTGAAGCAATACATTTGTACTACTTAAGTATTTCTCTTCCAATGACCAGTTTCTGAATTTCACTCGTTCCCTCTCCAATGGTGCATAGTTTACTGTCTCTGTAAAATTTTTCTACCGGAAAATCTTTAGTGTATCCATAACCGCCAAAAATCTGAATAGCATCTGTACTTATTTCAACTGCTATTTCACTGGCATAATATTTTGCCATGGCTGATTCTTTTGTCATTGGAAGTCCTTTCATTTTAAGATCGCAGGCTTGGAGAATCAGCAATTCCGCACATTCTATTTTGGTAGCCATATCTGCCAATTTAAAAGCCACCGCCTGAAAATTTGAAATGGGTTGATCAAATTGTTCTCTCTCCTTGGAATATTTCAATGCGGCTTCATAAGCACCCTTAGCGATTCCAAGACTAAGTGCAGCAATGGATATTCTTCCTCCGTCCAGTATTTTCATTGCCTGCTTGAAGCCTTCACCAACCTCACCAAGTCTGTTTACATCCGGTATCAAACAGTTATCAAAAATCATTTCGGCTGTTTCACTGGCGCGCATTCCAAGTTTGTTTTCTTTTTTTCCGGCACTAAATCCGGGTGTATTACGGTCAACTATAAACGCAGTTGAATTATTTTTTGCCCTTGGCTCACCTGTTCTGCATATAACTACTGCAACATCTCCTGATTTGCCATGCGTAATCCAGCTTTTTGTTCCATTGATTCTCCAATTATTGCCTTCCTTAACAGCAATTGTTTTCATATTCCCTGCGTCACTGCCTGTATTAGGTTCTGTAAGTCCCCAAGCGCCGATCAACTCGGCAGTAGCGAGTTTGGGTAAGTATTGTTGTTTTTGTATTTCATTTCCAAAAGTCAAGATATGATTGGTGCAAAGGGAATTATGAGCAGCCAAAGAAAGTCCGATTGATCCGCAAACTTTCGCGATCTCTTGTATGATTACATTGTATTCAAAATAGCCCAATCCTGTTCCACCATAGGCTTCAGGCACCAAAACCCCCATCAATCCCAACCTTCCCAACTCTTTGAAAACTTGCACCGGAAATTCCTGCGTTTCATCCCATTCCATCAATTTGGGACGAATATGAATATTTGCAAAATCCCTTGCTGTTTGTGCAGCTTGTATTGAAATTTCTTCATGAATAAAATCCATAACTAAGGTATTTTTTTGTTGCAATTTAGCGAATAAAAAATACCAACAACTGTTAGTTTTTATAATTGTTTTATCGCTAAATAATGTACAATTTTGTTGTATGATTTATCATCAACAATTGGTATTTTTTGAATTTCCTCTAATGATTGATAGTATCCGTGCTGATTACGATAATTTACTATTGTTGCCGCTATTTTATACCCGATGTAAGGATGCGATTTTAATTGTTCAAATGATGCCGAATTAATATCTATTGAATTGATTTTTATTTCGCCTGTACCAAGCCTGTTCTTGATTTTTTGAAAAACAGTGTCCGAAA
>CANFOP010000089.1 GCA_947448685.1 Chitinophagaceae bacterium
AAAGAAGAATCCCCTTCTGAGGTAACTTTGCCTACCTCTCAAGGAGATGCTTCATCTGAAGCCTCAGCTGCTCCTACCAATGTTGGACAAATTGATATTGGAAGGTTTACAAATAGTCCTTTTTTTGGCCAATTAGGATACAATCCGAAAGAATCTTGGGAATCTCAAGACAAAAAGTATAAGGAACTAGAAGATGCTAGTTATAAGAGAAAATTAATTAATTACGGAATTATTACAGCAATATTATCAGTTGTAATTTTTCTGACATTTTTGATACTAAAAAGAAAAGGGAAAATACATTTTATAGTAGTTAGTTGTAGAAAAAAAAATGAAATGTATTTAGTAAAATTAAATAAGATTAAAAAAGGCAATACTAAGCAATACACATTTATTTCAGATGAATGGTACCCAATTGGACAAGAAATTATTTTCGATTCTAAATCAATTAGCATTATTAATAAAAAGGGAATTAATTACATTAATTTCATATAACCCTAAAACAAAAAAAATGAAAAAAAATCTCCTACTCGGCTCTTTAGCCCTTTTCCTATTTTCTGCTGCAATTATTATTTTTCAAATCAGCTGTAGTCAACAAGCTCCTGCTCAAACTTCTACAAGTAATTGTATTGGACCTCAACCCAAGTTTCAATTTAAAGCTAATGGAATTCTGTATGTATGTGATGCATTATTTGACAGCAGAGTTGGATGGTATGGGGATTGGTTAGCTACTGATGGTACAAGATATATTGTGGGTGCAGAAATTCCATCCGTAGGAAATGATTTAAGTGGTGGTAAAAGTGTTTCCCCAACAAATGCTGTTACCATTAATTTACCTTTACCAAATGGGGTTCCAACTCTTGCTCCAATTGTTGTGCAAAATAGTGGTTTTCTAGATTGCCACATTCCTGGAATTAGTGGTATTTTTGGAAACGGAAATTACACAATAAATTTTAGCAGAATAAGTAGTGATGGATATGCTGATGGTACTTTTTCTGCTACAATTTGGCAGACTTCAGCTCCTAGCCAAACAGTTAGTATTACAGATGGAGTGTTTTCAAATCTTCCAGTACTTTAAATTAATAAAATTTTTATTTAACCCAGTGATTGTTTCAGTTATGTTACACTAGAAGTAAAAATAATGTTTCAGTAAAGCCTTTTTAAAAAGTGGTAGCTCAGCTGGATAGAGCATCAGCCTTCTAAGCTGAGGGTCATTGGTTCGAATCCAATCCGAATCACAAAAAAGGGTTTTACAGAGATGTAGAACCCTTTTTATATTAATCCTGAAAAAAATAATGAATTTTACCCGAGTTTATTCAATAATCTTTGACGTTCGGCATCTTTCATAGCCTGATTGATTTTCTTCAACCCGCCACCCATTTTCACCAACCCTGATGCAATTAAAATGATGCAAGAGACAACTTCTAATGCTGCTACCCACTCCCACAAAAAGATGTAATTATTTTTCCACCAAATTCCAGAAAAAACTTCGAGCATATCTTGTGCCTCACCTTGTTCCTGCGCTGTGATTTGCTGAATGGCAGTCTGGTATTCAAAAGAAGTAACGTTCATTTTTTGAATTTCATCCAAGCGGGTTTTCAAAGATTGTAAAGCTTCAAAATTCTTATCAAAACTATTGTCAGGAGTTTTAAAAAAAACAGCATTGTAATCTCCTTCAAAACCTTTGCCCTTGAATCCAGCAACAAACTTATCCATATACACCGCTTTTTGTTGAATGGTTGACGCTTTTTCTGCCAGATTCCAATAAGATTCATAATCCCTTTCATAATGATAGTTACCTATGACGGCAAAAAATATCATAACAAGCAACCAAATAACACCCATTGAAATGTAAACAACACCTTTATTTTTCATTTTTTATTTTTTACAAAAGTAAATCAAACCCATCACTAAAAAAATGAATAAAATTTGCGCATTCTGTAAATTGAATTTGAACTTCTGCTTTTTTTTTCTTCGAATTACAACTGAAATCGTTCTAATTAAAGCTGTTTATTTTACCTAATTAAACTATTTTAAAATTATGCTAATGAATAAACGCTGTTTATTTTTTACTTGCCAATATTTCATAATATCATAGCCTACCATTTAAATGGTGGGCTGACGTTTTAATCATCCATCAAAAAAGCGTTTTTTCCTTTTAGTGAATAGCATAAAAACGACAACCAACTTATCATGACGTTACCTTGAGCGCCGTAACCAACCTTTTCACCGAAAGAACTTATACCATTATCTATTTAACAATCCTCCCTTATTCAATGATTATCGATATTTTTTTGCTTTCATTAAAAATTTGATTTTTTATGATTTATTATTTATTAAAAGAAATTGAAAAGACTATTTTTGAAGAGTCAAACCATTAGATTTATAACTGCATAAATATGGATGTTCAAATTCATCCTTCGTGGAAAAAGATATTGAAAGAAGAGTTCCAAAAAGAATATTTTCAACAATTAGCCACTTTTTTAAAATCTGAAAAAGCAGTTGGAAAATCCATTTTTCCTCCGGGCCCTCTGATTTTCAATGCTTTTAATTTAACACCTTTTGAAAATGTTGCTGTTGTCATTTTAGGTCAAGACCCTTATCACGGAATTGGACAAGCACATGGATTAAGTTTTTCTGTTCCTTCCGGAATAAAGCCCCCTCCATCGCTTGTAAATATTTTCAAAGAACTTCAACAAGATATTGGTATTAGCCTGAATAGGGAAAATGGTAATCTCTCCAAATGGGCTGACCAAGGAGTTTTACTGCTGAATGCTGCTCTTACTGTCAGAAACGGAGAACCATTCAGTCATGCAAAATACGGATGGGCTGAATTTACAGATGCCGTCATTCAAAAAATATCAGAAAAAAAAGAAGGCATTGTTTTTATTTTGTGGGGGAAATTTGCTCAGCAAAAAGAAATCCTTATTGATGAAGGAAAGCACTACATATTAAAAGCCGCTCACCCATCCCCGTTTTCTGCTGATAAAGGATTTTTTGGATGCAAGCATTTTTCTAAAACAAATGAATATCTTGTAAAAAAAGGGAAAAGTCCGATTGATTGGAACAATTTATAATCAACACAACTTCGTTCAATTGAAAACACTACAAAATATTTTTGCCCGAATTTGGGCCTTGTGGGGACTGGTCAGTTTTCTGATTACCTTCTTGATTATTTTTCCTTTTTCTCTGATTTCATTTCTTATAAGAAATGAAAAAAAAAGCATGTCTTTCTTTATTCAAATATCCAGAATTTGGATGCGAATTTGGTTGTTTCTCATAGGATGTCCGTTAAAAATTGAAGGAATATCGAATGTTAAAAAAAACAAAAACTATGTTATCGTTTTTAATCACAACGCTTTGCTTGATATTCCATTATCATCTCCATTTGTTCCAGGCCCCAATAAAACTATAGCCAAAGCATCTTTTTCTAAAATACCCTTATTTGGAATTTTTTATAAAAAAGGGTCTGTTTTAGTTGACAGAAAGAATGAAAAAAGCAGGATAACCAGTTATGAGAATATGAAAAAAGTGCTCGACAAAAATATGCATATGTGTATTTATCCGGAGGGCACCAGAAACAGAAGCAATCAAGCCCTTAAGCCATTTTACGATGGAGCTTTTAAATTAGCAATTGAAAGTAAGAAAGAAATCATTCCCTGTATTATCAAAGGAACGAACATTGCCATGCCCATCAGAAAAACATTTTATCTGTGGCCCACAAAATTATCCATGCAATTTCTGCCTCCCGTATCTTCCGAAAATATCAATACAAAAGAGCTGAATAAAAAAGTATTTGATATCATGCTAAGTGAAATGGAAGAAATATACAATTATAAGTCGTAAAAATAACGCGTTCGATTCACCTTTATATCTCTTAACAAACTTGATTTAGGGCTTATATTGATTGTAAAATAGCGATATCTGCCAACCGGAGACATTACCACATTCATTTGCCAGCAATGCAAATCTCTGGAGAGATTCATTGTCAATACACCCAGTTCTTTCAAAGTCATATTGTAAGAACCAGCTACTCCGATGTTCCACTTGGGAGTTAGTTTGATATGCCCGTTCCAGTTGACATCCTGATAAATAGTGGTTTTGTAATTTACAGGGTTTAACGAGATAATTGATTTTGAAAAACGCAAAGAATAAGACAGGTCAAGATCCCAGGGAATTGAAAAATCAACAAATTCACTGGCATTTTTTTGGATATACCCGGCCTCCGACTGAAATTCATCCATCGACATTTCACCCGGCTTTTGATAATTTGTTTTTCCTACTGAATTTGAACTTTTGTTGGATTTATTTCCTCCTGTAAATCTGCTTTGAAGTGATATGCCACCACTTGTCAACATACCAAGTGAAGCAGGTTTTTTAGTCCAGATAAGTTTGTCAATTCTTCTTCCTGCATCATTTCTCAAATACGGATCAAATATTGCATTTGCAGTAATATTGATTTTATCAAAAAGGCTGCTTCTTGCAGTAACAGACAAATTGCTCATTTTGAAAGAATCCGTCAGAAAATTGTAGTTTCCGTTTATACTCATCCCATCCAATAGGGATACTTTCCTTACAGAAGCATTGGAAGTATCTTTTTTATTTTTGACTTTCATCTGCAATACGTTATCCAAACCAAAATTAAGTCCGCCAAATTTAGTATCTGAAAAGGCACCAAAAATGCTTCGCTCATAATAACTGAATTTGTTTGTATTGCCAATCGAATCAATCTGAGTACGATAATATGCAGCTGCATTCATATTCGGTTTATAACTGGCCGAAACACTGGGTCTGATTTCATGTCTTACTGCAACCAGTTTACTGGTTTTCTTAAAGGAGAACATTCCAAATATCCTTGTTGACATTCCTATTCCAAAACTCATGTCCCTTGCAGTATATAACCCATTTTTAACAACCGTATCTAATTTCTTTTCTTGCGGATTCCAATGTCTTATAAATTGCTCCTGGTACCACCTTTCCTGATAACTAACGGAGGGGGATACCTGAAGTGGGCCCAATGATGGCAATGATAATGTTATAGGTATACTGTGTGAGGCGCCCCATTTCAAATTATCTCCAAACTGCTTCATGATATTTGATGCGGTATCGTAAAACGAACTTAAACTTTTAGCATTGGTGTTTAATGCCATCCCTATATTTTCATACCATTTATAATTTCCAATCACTTCCTTTCTTCTGAAAGGATATTGTGTATTCATATTAAAAGCCACATCAGGCAAGTTGATATTAACGAGCCTTTGCTGTGTATTTTGGTTATGATTGGCACTCACAGAAATATTAAAGGGTTTATTTTTCCAAACTTTTGAATAAGTGATGGAAGAATTTAATTGATTGGTAAAGTTTCTTTCCGGACTATTGGGAACCTGCGCATTGAATTTGCTGCTTCCTGCATTTACATTTGCGTTGAAAGTCACTCCTGGTCTGGCTTTTGTATCTGCACTGTGCGACCACCTTATGTTATATGTTTTTGAAGAAGAGAAATCCGGATCTCCTTTGAAACCCTTTTTAAATCGCTGCATGTCAAATGAAAAATTTCCCTGATAGTGGTATCTTTTATTGTATCGAGGGCTTAGATTCATCGTCCATCCTCCGTATGAATATATAGTTCCCCTGGCTACAATGTCCCAGTTTTCATTGATCTTTTTATAATACCCTAAACCTTCTATGGCAAGACCTAATTGATCATTGGCAGTAAAGTTAGGAGAGATAAACCCTGAATGAATGCCTGTTTTTAATGGATATATTCCAAAAGGAAGCATAATGGGTAAAGGAACTCCTTCTATTTCAGGGTGAACCGGACCCGTAAACGCCATTTTTTTATTGATGAATTTTATGTGGTCACTTACAAATGCGAAATGTGGCGTATCCAGATTGCAAGTGGTGAATCTACCCTTCTTTGCAAAAAAAACATCCGGTGAAATTTTCTTTATTTTTTGACCATAAACAAACATCTCACCTTGTTGAGTGTATGTTCCTTTAGTAATCCCTTTTCCATTTTTCATATTGAATGAAATGGTATCACTGATAGATTTGAAATCAGATTGATTGAAAGTTGGAAAAGCAATAACTTTTCCTGTGCTGTCCTTTTCAAGATGGGCATGAATAACACTCTGTTGTTGGTCATATTGAATGTAAGGAGCAGACAATTCGTTCTCTGCATATTTTATATTAGATTTCTTCCCATACATTGTTATTTTCTTTTCATTCACATCCAAAACAATTGAATCATT
The DNA here is from genome assembly GCA_947448685.1 of Chitinophagaceae bacterium. Lineage (GTDB taxonomy): Bacteria > Bacteroidota > Bacteroidia > Chitinophagales > Chitinophagaceae > Ferruginibacter. Next base: position 6,249 of record CANFOP010000089.1, read on the forward strand.
TGCATAATATTCTACGGGAGATGATAGCGTGTCTTTAGATGTGTTAAATTTTATTGAATCTTTAGTTATTGTAAAAGTGTCTGTTTTATATTTAACGACAGAATCTGCTATGTTGAGCAAGCTTATTTTTTGATTGGATTCTGTACGTTGAGCGCCTTTATTTGTAATCTCAGGTTTTATTTTGAATGGAACTGTATCTTTCGAAAAATATTGAGCAGTATTATGATAAAATAAGTGACCGGTTTTACCACATAAAGAAGCAAAGACAAACAGCATTGTCAGAAACCCGATAAATATGTATTTTGCCTTACCTTTGCAGATGTGATTCATAGTAATTGTGTCGCAAAATTAACTATATTAACTTTATCTATCATTGTTAATATTATTCAATTAATAACCCTATCTAAAAATCTGATAAGAATGCCTAAGAATACAATAGTTTTTTTTCTATTATTTTCCTTTTTGTTGCTATTGGTTAATACCGGTTTTTCACAGCAAACCAAAAAATTAAAAACAATCATTGTGGATGCCGGTCATGGTGGTACCGACTTTGGGGCTGTAGGACAATATGAACATTCATTACGCTCCAATGAAAAAGATGTAACGCTTGCCATTTCAATGAAACTGGTTGCCGAACTAAAAAAACAGTTGCCTGACCTGAATATCATTCCAACAAGGACTTCGGATATTTATCAAAACCCCAAAGAAAAAGCCAATATAGCCAATGAAAACAAAGGAGATTTGTTTATTTGCATACATGCTGATTCCGGACCGTTAAATACCGGTAAAAGGCAAATTGGCACCCATACTGTCACCCGTTATAAGGTATCTTACAAAGGAAAAGGAAGAAAAAGGAAGAAAATTTCAAAGCCTTATACTGCCGTTGAACCCCTGTATGAATATTTTAAAATGCCTCTACAAAGAAATGGCACCAGTGTATGGATTTTCGCTGCACACAAAACAAGTGATAAATTAAAAACAATCATGAATGAGCAAGGACAAAATGAATCAGATTTTGAAATTGAAAGCGGATCAGATTCAGCATTCAACAGTTTTGATTTCAATACTCCCGAAGGAAGGGCCATCGCTCAGATTTATGCAAAAAGATACCAGGAAAAAAGTGACAGACTAGCCACTTATGTGAATGATGAAGTGGAAAAAACAAACAGACCAGCACTTGGCGTAAACCAACGTCAAAAAGGGATCTGGGTTTTACAGGCTACAAACATGCCCGCAATTTTAATTGAAACAGGTTTTATCAACAACCCTGAAGATGAGCGTTATCTGAACAGCGAAGAAGGTCAACAAGAACTGGCCGAATCAATAACAAGCGCAGTGAAAAGATATAAATACCAACTTGAAAACAATAATCATGCTTCAAATAATTAATTACAACTATTAAAAAATGGAGCATCATCATTTACAAATCATACAAAAATCATTTTAAATCTGAACAGTGAAAATATCAAATGAAACAAAAGTTGGGATAATTGCAGTGGTATCCATTACTGCGTTAATTCTTGGATTCAATTTTTTAAAGGGGAAAAATCTGTTTGGAAGTAAAATGACTATTTATGCCCAATACAGTAATGTTCAGGGCCTCACTTCATCAAATCCGGTATTGATAAATGGTTTGCAGGTTGGTAAAGTAAACTCCATTACCAATGACAAAGACATGAAATCTTTATTGGTGGAAATGGAATTGAATCAACAGATCAATATCCCCAATAACTCTGTCGCT
>CANFOP010000090.1 GCA_947448685.1 Chitinophagaceae bacterium
GATTTTCAATATTTTGATATAAGTATAATATTAAAATCACTTTTATTTACAGTTACATTTTCGAATTATCTTTATAATTTGCACTGAAATTCAATGAAATGAAAATTCTACATCAAATAGCGGAGTATCTTTATCTAAAGAAAAAAGATACCAAAAAACCTGTTACGCAGTGGATGAAGTATATGCATGGTATTAACAGATTATCCATTTTATTATTTCTGGCAGCAATGTTTTACATTCTTGTAAAATTAATACTAAGTAAGAGTTGAATTAATAAATTCATGAATTGATTCAGCGGCATTTTTAGATGCTTTTCCTCCTTTTGACAACAAATCTTTTAACGCGGCGTAGTCTTCCTGGATTTTGTTTTTTCTGTTTTGATCATTCAATAAAAGATTCAATTCAGTTGCAATTTTTTCTACGGTAAGTTCTTCCTGAATCAGTTCTTTCACTACCTCTTTACCCATAATCAGATTTACCAAACCAATGAATTTTATTTTGATTAATCTTTTGGCGATATGGTAGGAGATAGTACTTCCCTTGTAGCAAATAATTTCAGGAACTCCGAATAATGCGGTTTCTAAAGTGGCTGTTCCACTGGTTACCAAGGCCGCAGATGCTTGGGATAGCAAATCATATGTTTGATTTGAAACACTTGAGACATTGCTGTATTGCTGCAATAAATTATCATAGAACGAATCATATAATCCAGGCGCTTTAGCAACGATAAACTGATATTGAGGAAAATGTGCAGACACTTCCAGCATGATGGGCAGTTTTTGGAGTATTTCTTGTTTTCTGCTGCCAGGGAGTAATGCGATTATTTCTCGTTCATTTGCTGTTTGGTATGAAATAGGAGAACTGTTTTTAAATTTATCAATTACTTCAACCAAAGGATGACCAACATATTCAACTTCATAATTCCACTTTTGATAAAATGTTTTTTCAAAGGGAAGTATAACCAGCATTTTATCAACGTACTTCTTTATTATATGAATTCTGTTTTCTTTCCATGCCCATATTTGGGGTGAAATGTAATAAATCACTTTATATCCATGCTCTTTTGCCCATTTGGCTATTCTAAGATTAAAGCCGGGATAATCAATTAATACCAATACATCCGGTTTGAAATTTTGAATATCCTGCTTACAAAATGAGAGATTTTTAAAAATGATGCGAAGATTTTTAATGACTTCAACGAATCCCATAAATGCCAGATCTCGATAATGCTTTTTAAGTATACCTCCTTCTTTTTCCATTAAATCTCCTCCCCAACAGTGAATAACTGCCTGTTTATCCAATATTTTAAGTTCTCTGATAAGGTTACTTCCATGTAGGTCTCCACTTGCCTCGCCAGATATGATATAGTACTTCATTTTACTTGTGTATTGTTTCTGCTTTTGAATTGGATGTTGACAATTAGCCCTAAGCAAAGGTTTTATCTGCTACAAATTAGTATAAATATCATCATTTAAAATGAATATATAAATAATTGTACGCTGAAAATTTTATAAGTATTAATTAACCCAATTTTACTATCTTGTATATGTATTTATTGAAAATGTGGTTGTGAAATTCATTTTCAAACCTTTTTAATTGTCTATGATTCTAAACCGAATTTTCATTTTTTTTATTATTGTTTCCTGTTTACTCTTATTGTTTTCTTGCAATCAATCCACTCATACAAAAAAGCATTCAAAAAAAAATGAACTAATTCTTGAAAGAAATCAATCACTTTCAGAATCACTTCAGTCTTTGTTAATTAATCTAAACGAAAAAGATACTTCGTTAATGTACAATTCTCTTGATACCAAAATGGTTAAAGAATTGTATCGACTGAACGAATATATGCCAATTTGGAGCGATACCGGCAAATGGAATAACTGCGCCATTGATTTCCTGTCTTATTTGGATACTTCAGCATTTGATGGTTTGAACAAGTATGATTACAATTATAACAACATAGTAAAAATTAAAAATCAACTTGATTCTTTCCCAACTACCAAAAATGAATTTGAAAAATGGGCTCAAGCTGAACTTTTAATGACTGAAGCATTTTTGAACGTTTGTCAGGATATAAAACAAGGCAGATTACATCATGACAGTTTATCATGGAAATACAATGTTGATAAGTATGCTGAATTTTTTGACAGACAAATTACTGCTTTAGAAGATGGAAATAAAATAACGCAACTGTTTTCATCATTACAACCTTCCATTAGGGGTTACAACAACCTCAAAAGTACTTTAAAGGAGTTTATTGCTCAAATGGATACCACTAATTATACTATTTTGCAAGAAACCTATAAAAGTGGTGATAAGGATGATTCAATAATCTTTTTGAATCAACTCAAATTGAGGTTAGCGCAAAGTAATTATCTAATATCCTATTCGCTAAACAACATTGATTCAGCAGGACTTGCATTTGCAATCAAAACTTACCAAATGAAGGAAGATATTCCCGCAGATGGTAAAATATCCAGGGATTTGATTAAGCGTCTTAACTTAACCGATAATCTAAAATTGAAGAGAATATTGGTTAATTTGGACAGGTACAAAAATTTTCAGGATACTTTGCCAAATTTATTTATTCAGGCAAATTTACCCTCTTATTCTCTTCAATTTTGGAACAGCGATACAAGCATGTTGTATTCTAAAATTATTTGCGGAAAGCCACTTACTCCAACACCAATCCTCAATAGCCAGATAAAGGAAATGATTTTATTTCCCACGTGGACCGTACCAACCAGTATTATTAAAAAAGAAATGCTCCCTCAGTTGAAGAAGAATACAGGATATCTTGCTAAAAAAGGGTTGGCATTATATAGTATTAATGGAAAAAAAATCGATCCTGCTACCATTGACTGGAATAAATATTCAAAAGGTATTCCTTATAAAATACGCCAGAGTAGTGGAGAAGACAATGCTCTTGGAGTAATTAAATTTAATTTTAAAAATCCATTCGATGTTTATCTTCATGATACCAATCAAAGATATCTTTTTCAGAAAAGTAAAAGAGCTTTAAGCCATGGTTGTGTAAGGGTTGAAAAATGGAAACAACTGGCCGACTTGATAGCCCGAAATGACAGTATAAACAATTCATTGGCTACATCATTGAAATACAATACGGACTCAATAGAAAATTGGATAAAAAGAAAACAAAAACACACCATCAATATAATGAATCCTATACCTATTTACATTACTTATTTTACTTGTGAAGAAAGAGGTGGGGAGGTTGTTTTTTATGAAGATATTTATGAAGATGATTTAAAAATGATTAAATTGTATTTCTCAAAGAACTAATGGTATGGGAATAAGCAAGAAAATTATACTAAGAATCAAATTGTTTGTTGCTCTTCTATTTTTGTTTGTACATAACGGATTTTCTCAACATGACAGTTCTGTATCTCATCGAAAAGTTCAAAAGTTTGCTACACATGTAGGCACAGCCAGTTATTACTCGAACAAATTCATTGGAAGAAAAACTGCATCAGGAGAAATATTTTCACAAAATAAAATGACAGCTGCTTGTAACATATATCCTTTAGGCAGTAAATTAAAAGTGATAAATCTGAGTAATCAGAAGTCTGTTATAGTGAAAGTAAATGACAGGCTTCATGCCAAAAACAAAAGATTGATAGATTTGACTACTACTGCTGCTAAAAAATTAAATTTCACCGACAAGGGTCTCGCTAAAGTTAAAATTGAGCGGATAGACAGGTAAGTATTATTGGTATTCATATTCAACTTTGCCAATGTATTTTTGAGCGGCGTTAAACAAACGTTCCTTTATTCTCAGTTGATTTTCATAATCGTATTTCCATATCAGGCTGTTTGCATCACCTGTGGTAATCATTTTATCCAACAGATTGTTTTCTTTGTATTCAAAAATATAATCGGCGCTTAGTTTGTCTGAATATCTGTCGGAATGAACTATATCTGTTAATTTATTATTCTCGTTATAGTAGTAATAAAATTTTATTCCGGTTTTAGTATTTTTCTCAATGGCGGTATTGCCTTTTTCATCATTGGAAAACAGTATTGTGGAAGTGTCTTTATTATTTTTGATTAAAAACATTTTTATAGGTTTTTTTTGTTCATCATAAAAATAATGATGTTCTTCAGTGTTTTGAGTTATGAAATCATCATCAATCGATTTGGAAATATTCTTAGTTAAAAAAAGTTTTTTTTGTTCATCATAATAAAAAAAATTGGTGTTGACATACGTTTCTGCACTGTCGTATGTTTTTTCTATCATACCTTCTGTATTGAAAAAAGACAGCATAATCGACTTTCCTGATTCAGAGGATTTAGTGGTTAATGTTACTTTTCTGAAATCTTTGGATATTTTTTTTTCGCAAAAAAAATCTTCTGTAAGTTGACCATCTGCTTCATAACTTTTCATCTTGATAGAATGAATGTTTCCATTTTTGTAGACACTCATCTCTTCTGCGATATTGATATTGTTGAGGATGTCTTTATAATAATACTGAGCAGAAGCAGAATCAGTTATAAATAAAATTACAATTAAAAATAAATTTCTTGTTGACATTTTCATTTGTTTGTTCAAAATTAGGCTGATTTTTATGGTTTCATAAATAAATGTACCATTAAATTTTAGTTTTTTATTTATTGATAAGAATCTAAAAATACTAGTTCATTTTTTCTTAAGTTCGTGCACATAAATAAATTATATGAACAAATTACAGGATGAATTTTTGAGGCTTGTAAATATTATGGATGAATTAAGGGAAAAATGTCCATGGGATAAAAAACAAACTATTGATTCGCTCAGGCATCTTACCATTGAAGAAACCTATGAATTGGCCGATGCAATTTCTGAATCAGATTGGAAGGGTATTAAAGAAGAGTTGGGTGACCTGATGTTGCACATTGTCTTTTATTCAAAAATCGGAACTGAAAAAAATGAATTTACATTGGAGGAAGTTATTAATGGGATTTGTGAAAAGTTGATAACAAGGCATCCTCATATTTATGCTGATGTGAAAGTTGAGAACGAAGAAGATGTTAAGCAAAACTGGGAAAAACTGAAATTGAAAGAAGGAAAGAAATCGGTTTTGGGTGGTGTTCCAAAAACATTACCCTCAATGGTAAAAGCTATTCGTCTTCAGGAAAAATCACAGCAGGTTGGATTTGAATGGGAAAATACCGATCAGGTATGGAAAAAAGTAGAGGAGGAGTTGGAAGAGTTAAAAGAAGCAGTAATAATGAAGAATCAACAGGAGATTGAATCTGAAATGGGAGATGTCTTTTTTTCTTTGGTTAATCTGGCGAGGTTCTTGCATGTAGATGCAGAAAATGCATTGGAAAGGACCAATAAAAAATTCATGTATAGATTTACTAAAATGGAAGAAGAGGCAGCCAGGGAAAACAGATTTTTACATGACATGAGTTTGCAGGAAATGGATGACCTGTGGAACAAAATAAAAAAAAATAGCCAGCAAAATTAATTGCCGCATTTGTCTTTTTTTATTTGATGAATGTAATTGGTGAATTCATTTAATCCAAAACTACTTAAATTTTTTTCTTTGGGAAGCATGCCTTTTTGTGCAATCAAAGCGCCATATTTTACATCATTCAGTCCATTAATATTATGAGCATCAGGGTTTATGGAAATCAAAACATTTTTTTCAAGAGCATAATCAATATGTCTCCAATCTATATCCAGTCTGCTTGGATGAGCATTTAATTCGATGGCTACATTATTGGCTGCACAGGCATCAATTATTTTTTGATGGTTTACAGGGTATCCGGGTCTGCTCAGCAACAATCTGCCTGTCATGTGTCCAAGAATAGTGGTATATGGATTTTCAATAGCGTTGATTAGTCGATTCATTGCTTTTTCTTCATTCATTTTTAAATTGCTGTGAACAGATGCAATAATCAGGTCAAATTGTTTCAATATGCTATCAGAATAATCGAGACTGCCATCATTCAGTATATCTGATTCAATGCTTTTGAATATTCTGAAAGGTGCGAGCTTTTCATTTAGTTCATCTATATATTGATGTTGAGCGTATATTTTTTCTTCAGAAAGCCCCTGAGCATAAAAAGCTGATTTGCTGTGATCGCTGATTACAAGATATTCCATTCCCATAGATTTAGCAGCAAGCGCCATTTCTTCAATGGTGTTACTGCCATCGCTCCAGTTGCTGTGACAATGTATGATACCTTTGATATCTGTTGCTTCAACCGGCTTCATGGTTTTTTTTTCAGATAACTTTTGAATGATGTTTGGATTTTCTCTGCAATAGGGTGGTATTGGCAATAATCCAATTGACGAGAAATAGTCCTCTTCATTTTTTACGATGATATGTCTGTCACCTTTTAAATTTTCTATGGCTATGCGAAAGTCGTCAGATGAACTAAGTAATATGGCATCTTCTATGAAACGTTCTGTACTGGTAGAAAAAATACGAACATCAATACTGGCAATAGAACTGAATTCAAGGTAATTTTCATTTTTTTCAATTAGTTCAAATCCTTGATTTCTGAGCATATTCAACTCAATTGTATGTATATCGGCATCAATCAAAAAATCAAGTTTTTCAATGATTTCAAGTTGGCGTTTGAAAGAACCTGTAATGTCTATTTTGTTTGCAGGAAAAATGGTTGTCAGGTATTGTAGCATTTCACTTGCAATCATTTCAACTTGAGCGTATAAATAACTTCCTTTGTTTTTGAAATAAAATTCGATGGAATCAATAACGTTTTGCTGTGTTTTTTCACCAAAGCCCTTAAACAATTTTAATCTGTTTTCTTTACATGCGTAAAGGAGTTCTCCGATGGTTTCAATTTCCATTTCTTTCCAGATGGTATGAATTTTTTTTGGACCGATTCCTTTTATCTGGAGCATTTCAATTATCCCTTCGGGTGTTTTTGAAATGATATCTTCTAATGAACTTAGTTTTCCTGTTTGTAATAATTCAATTATTTTTTGAGATGCTGAAGATCCTATTCCTTTTAATGAAGCAATTTTTTCAAAGGGTATTTCAGAAAGAGGAGGGAGTTTTTCAATTGAAAATGCTGCAGTTGAATATGATTTTGATTTAAAAGAGTTTTCTCCGTGGATATCCATTAATTTGGATAGGAGTGAAAAACAGTCAGCAATTTGATAATTATCCATATTTCAAAAATAATCAAAGGCTATTAATAAAGATGTTTCTCAGTAAATTATATTCAGTATTGTTTAATTGTATCGTTGGATTATAAGTTAGATTGAACTTTACACAACAATGAGAATATTATAGCATAAAAAAAGTCCCGGTAAAAACCGGGACCACTATCTTTTGCTCGCTGAGCAAAGTACAGCTTACTTCTTCTTAGGAGCAGCTTTTTTAGCAGCAGCTTTCTTAGGAGCAGCTTTTTTAGCAGCAGCTTTCTTAGGAGCAGCTTTTTTAGCAGCAGCCTTCTTAGGAGCAGCTTTTTTTACAGCTTTTTTAGGAGCAGCTTTCTTTGCAGCAGCTTTTTTAGGAGCAGCTTTTTTCTTTGTAGCCATTTTTTAAAATTTAATTGGTTAGTAAATAATGCTTAAAATTAAACACTATTTTCAAATTACCAAAAAAAACTTTAATTTTTTTTATTTTTTTAAATGCTGTTTACAGAGACTTGCGTTTTGTCTCCTTTACCTTTTTTGAATTCAACCACACCATCGGTTAATGCAAAGATGGTATAATCTCTTCCAAGACCAACATTTTTTCCAGGATGATAAACAGTTCCACGTTGACGTAGAATGATGTTTCCAGCCAATGCAGACTGACCACCATAAATTTTTACACCCAATCTTTTACTTTGTGAGTCACGACCGTTTTTTACGGAACCTTCACCTTTTTTATGTGCCATTGTTTAGGTTTTAAATAATGAAGTTTTAATTCTTCAAAATCAATTAAGCAATTGCAGTCACTTTAATGTGTGTGTA
>CANFOP010000091.1 GCA_947448685.1 Chitinophagaceae bacterium
GGATGTCATTATTGGTAATCCGATTTTCATTAGTGATAGTATCAATTCTTTTAGAGAAAAAGACGGCTATGTTTTTTTAACCACCATTGATCAGTACTTTAAAAATTTATTGACAATTTCTGATGCAGAACATTTGATGCTTCACAGTAAAATGGATGATGTGGATGTTGCCAGAAGCCGAACTGCTGATATAATATACGATGGGTATGAGTCCAACAACGGAATTAGTTTTGCAAAAGAAAGGCAGATTGTTGCATCTGAAAAAAACAGACTTGACATCAGGATGTCTTTTAAACAATACGAGTTTAACAAAGAATTATCCGTTGCATTCAATGTCCCTAAAACTTATAAACGGAAATGATGGTTAAATTCGCACAAGATAAAAGACTGATGAACGGAATCAGTAACTTTATTTTTTAAGACAATAAATTTGATAAATGCCTAAATTTCTTTTATCCACTATATTTCTTTCCTTCCTTTGTCTGATTACTTTTGCCCAGCCAACATCAAGAGAAGAATTGGAAAAACAACGCAATCAATTGAAAAAAGAAATTGAGGAAACAGAACAACTGTTGAACAAAAATAAATTGCAAACCAAAGAAAATTTATTGCAATACAATTTGATATCTAAGAAGGTCAATCTTCAGGATAGGGTTATTGATAACATCAATAATGACTTGAATATGCTTGATAACAACATGTATAAAATATCAAAGGATATTCGCCGATATGATAAACTGCTTGATACACTTAAGCAAGAATATGCGAAAAGCATGGTATATGCTTACAAAAACAGAAGCAGTTATGATTTTTTAAATTTTATTTTCTCTGCATCTAACTTCAATGATGCGATGAAACGCATTGCTTACCTCAAAAGCTACAGAAGTTATCGCGAAATGCAGGGAGATAATATTCGCAGAACTCAGACCCTAAGAAAAAACAAAATAGTTGACTTGGGTCAAACAAAAGAGGAAAAAAATAAAGTACTGGATGTGCAAAGCAAAGAAATGGCGCAATTGGAGGCACAACAAAAAGAGAAGGATCGTATTTTATCAGAACTGAAAAAACAAGGCAAGCAACTTAATAAGCAAATTGCAGCCAAGCAAAAGCAGATGCAGAAAGTTAACAACGCAATAGCAGCTGCCATTAAAAGAGCGCAGGAAGATGCAAGAAGGGAAGCGCTAGCAAGGGCAAATGCAGAAAAGGAAAGGATTAGAACTGAAGAAAGAAATGCCAGAAATACAAAATCAACTGACAACAAGGATAACACTTCAAAAGCTAAAAGAGATGTTCCCGCCAAAACAGAAGTTAGAAATCCAGTAAAAACGGAAAGTATATTGTTGAATGCAGATAACATTGCATTGAATGCAAATTTCGAAAAAAACAGAGGTGCATTACCCTGGCCTTTGGACAGAGGTATGATTTTGATGCATTTCGGAAAAAACTCATTACCCAGCGGAACAATCATGGAGGTTACATCTGTAACAATTTCATCTGATATCGGCAGCCCCGTAAAAGCAGTGTTTGATGGAACAGTAACGGCCGTTCAGCCGGTAGAAGATATGACAGTTGTAATCATTCAGCATGGAAGATATTTTACGACATACAGCAATTTAAATGGAGTAACTGTTCGTAAAGGACAAGATATAAAAACTGGTCAGGTGCTTGGCAGAGTTGCTGCAAACTTTGATGGAGTAGGTGCCATAGATTTTTACATCAGTAATGAAAACAGCAATTATGATCCCGAGAAATGGCTTCGTAGAAGATAATATAATCCGATTACTTCATAAGGCTATGATACAAGGCTTCATATTGCGGAACGATTTTATCAATACCAAATTTACTCGCCTGAATAATAGCATTTGATTTGAACGCTTTCAAAGTTTTTTCATCAGAAAGAATATGAATGGCTTTGTTGCTCATGTCTACTATATCTCCAACATTGCTCATATAACCTGAAAATCCATCTATATTTATTTCAGGCAATCCTCCTGCATTTGTTGAAATAACTGGTACTTCAGCTGCCATCGCTTCCAATGCGGCCAATCCAAAACTTTCATATTCACTTGGCAGAAGAAATAAATCAGCAATAGGAAGTATGTCCTCAATCTGTTCTTGTTTGCCTAAAAAAGTAATTTCATTGCATTCGGGGCAAGATCGGGTAAAAGATTCTATTTCATTCCTGTCAGGTCCGTCTCCTATCAATAATAATTTAGCCGGAATTTTTTTTCTGATCAGTAAAAATATTTGTACGACATCCATGACCCTTTTTAATTTTCTAAAGTTTGATGCATGAACAATTATTTTTTCGTTGTTGGGAGAAATTAATTTCCTGAAAGCATCAACCGGTTTTTTATTGAATCGTTCTATATCTACAAAGTTGTGAATGACTTCAATCGGTTTGCTGATGGCAAAGTTTTTATAAGTTTCTTCTTTTAAATTATAAGATACAGCTGTCAGTATATCACTTTCTTCCATGGAAAAAGTTACTACCGGGCTGTAAGTCTTATCTCTTCCAACTAATGTAATATCAGTTCCATGTAGGGTTGTTATCACCGGAATTTTTTTTCCTTGTTTCAACAGTATTTGCTTTGCCATATAGGCTGCTGCTGCATGTGGAATGGCATAATGTACATGCAAAACATCAATGTGATGATTGTTCACAACATCCACCATGGAACTCGCCAGGGCAGTTTCATATGGAGGAAAATCAAAAAGCGGATAAGTAGGCACACTAACTTCATGATAAAAAATATTGGCATGAAATCCGCTTAATCTGACCGGTTGTTGATAGGTAATGAAATGAATATTGTGACCTTTTTCAGCAAGTACTTTACCCAACTCGGTTGCTAAAACTCCGCTCCCTCCAAATGTAGGGTAGCACACAATTGCTATATTCATATCAGGTTGTATATTGTTTCAGGACGCAAGTTACCAATAAAAATATTGATTCTCAATTACAGACATCAGCTCAAAGATAAACGGGGGTAATTAAAAATTACAATCCGGCATGTAATAAAAAAATCACCGGGATTTTATGTAATGCTGGTTTATGTTGTTTCCATTCTTTAATGCTTTTAGTAACAATAAACTCCTCCGGAGATGTGATATTTTTACCTATACATAATTTTGTTGAAGCAGCGCACTGTTGTATCAGACTTTCAAACAACTGATTATTTCTGTAGGGCGTTTCAATAAAAATTTTTGTACAGTTATTTTTTGCAGACTGCAATTCCAGTTCTTTTATTTTTTTTATTCTTTCGGAATTGTCAATTGGTAAATATCCTATAAATTCAAATTGTTGTCCATTCATACCACTAGCCATCAGGGCTAACAGGATTGAACTAGGACCAACAAAGGGCTTAATGGTACATCCCATTTCTTGTGCAACAGAAATGAGTTCCTGGCCCGGATCTGCAATACCCGGACAACCTGCTTCACTGATGATGGCTATGTTTTTATTTGAACGGATTGCTTCTTTAAAATGAGATACCTGTTGATTTTCGGATTTATGTATTGTATACCATTCAAACTCATCAATGACAATGGAAGGGTCCATTGATTTAAGAAATCTCCTGGTGGTTCTTTCATTTTCTGCAAAGATTACCTGACAATTTTTAACAGCCTGAATAATATATACAGGGACCGTATCAGTTGCATTATCCGCAATAAAGCAAGGTATCAGGTAAATGTTTGCCATTTCTTATAAAATGATCTGTTTTTGTTTTGCCTGGTGTAAACTCAAAGTAGCCGCTATTACTGCATATCCGGGCGCAAAAACCCAACCGATCAATGGTACCATGTGCAATGAATAAAAAATCATTCCGTTTCCAATTGCAAGACCTCGGTGATGACTTATAAAGTCATTACTTTCCACTTTACTAAGACTGTTTCTTCCATTGCTGTAATCAAGCATGGAAAATCCAAGATAATAGCAATCAATAAAAATAAAAACCAAAGGGGTAATCCATCCTACTAAAGGTATAAAAGAAACAAACATCAACCCCAGGATATAAATGGTTTGCGATGACATGTTTTTAAAAGAAACCGAAATATTTCTTAGTATATCTTTGTTCATTTGAGCAACATCAAAGAAAAAATATTGTTCTTTAATAAGGTATTCGGTTTTTTCACTGAGTATGGCAAAAACAGGTGATGCAATTATCAAAAAGAAAAACTTGAAAAAAGAAAAGTAGGCAAACAATAACAATAAGTCTATAAAAATCTTTCCTACAATGAAAAAAAATCCCAGCCAAGAATTCTCGAATTTTTCCAGCCATTTATCCAGGTGCAGTTCTTCAAACATCCATTTGGTGGCATCGTTGTAGGAAGAAAGAAATAAGTAAAATCCTATGAAAAGTAAAATACTGTAAATAACACCTGGAATGATGACCCATTTCCATAATTGATGTTTCTTTATAAAACTGTGTGCTTCCAGATAAGCTTGAAAGGAAATGACTATTTCTTTAAGCATAGGCTCTATTGATCAGTAAACCTTATGAGATGAAGGATGAGTGCTGTTTAAATGATGAAGAGGAATTAAAATTTCGGACAAGGAATTCCTTTGTATTCTTCCGGATGTTTGATATAAATCAGCGAGAATTCAGAACCCCCTTTACTATTCGTGGCAGCTTTTAAATCACTGATATTTACATCATAGCTGGCACCGAATCTAAGGTCTCCGATTTCCAGACCAATATAAGGTATCAATGCATCATTCAATCTTAACCAAGAACCAATGGAAACATTATTTGGTTTCTCATCATAACCTCCTGCTCTGAAAGACAATGCACCGCCTATTACTGTTTCACTTGATTTGTTTTGTATTTGGTGAATGATAGATGCATTTAAATCGAGTCCGTTATCATTTAAAGGAATTTTACCACCACCATGAATAGTAAATCTGTTGGTTAAAAACCAGTTTGAATTACTGTTGTTGGTACGAAAGCTAACACTTGGTTTATTGATATGATACATAGACACACCTGCATAATAATTGTTATAACCATCAGTTGAACCTGAAAATAAAAGACCTGCGTTCAAATCCAAGTAATTGACTTTTGAATTCAATGGATTGATGCCCTGAAATTCTGCAGAAGTACCTTGAGAAAATCCATTTCTTCCCAATTCATCTTCAAAAGTTAGTTTGGTGAAATCAAGCATTGAACTGCAATAGGTCCCCTGAAATCCTGCGCCAATGGTATTGTAGCCATCTTCGTCAAGTGCCTTATGATAAGATAAGGCCATTGAAAGGTAATTTAATTTCAATGCACTGTTGGCACTTGCATCAGACAAGCCGGAAATACCCATTCCAAAAACATCACCTTCAGGCAAACTCTTTTTCATCAAAGGAAAATCAAGCGATGCACTTGTAGTAACATACGCTTTGGGAATCGAAGGCCATTGATCTCTGTGATTGGTTGCTAATCTCCAAACACCGTCAATCTTTCCAGTAAAAGCGGGGTTGAGCGTTAAAGGAGAGGCAAAGAATTGAGAAAAATGCGGGTCTTGTGCCTGCATGTTTATGTATAAAAAAAACAATACTAACGTATGGATAAATTTTTTCATCTTTTTTCGTACTTCAGGTAAAGATAATAAAATAGCTTTAAAAAACTGTTAATGTAGAGGCTATTTTATATTTATATGCAAGATGTTTTTAATGTAATTTTATTTAAAATGACAGCAGTAGTTTCAATCAATGATTATGATGATTAAGATTGCATTTTTGTTCCAAATGCTAAGTCACCTGCATCACCCAGACCAGGAACGATATATCCTTTGGATGTCAGTTCTTTGTCAATATCTCCACACCAGATTGTAACATCTGGTAATTCACGCATCACATGTTCTATTCCAATGGTACATGCTATGGCACACACAATATGCATTTTTTTATAAGAACCTTGTTTTTGCAAATGCTGTACGGATTTTACCAAAGAGGCACCGGTAGCCAGCATAGGGTCACTTAAAATAATGACTCTATCGTTTAAGTCTGGACAACTGAGGTATTCTAAACTGATGTCAAAACTGCCGTCTGGATTATGTTTTCTGTATGCGCTTAAAAAGGCATTATCAGCTTTATCAAAATAATTCAACAATCCGTTATGCATAGCAAGTCCCGCACGTAATATTGTTGCAAGTACAGGTTGTTGCTGAAGTACTTTACCAGAGAATTTCCCCATGGGTGTGATTACTTCCTTATTGGTAGTTTCTAATTGTTTTGAAATTTCATATCCGATCACTTCTGCAATTCTTTCCAAATTTCTTCTGAATCGGAGTCTGTCGTTTTGAATGCTGATATCTCTGATCTCACTTACCCAATTTGTGAGCAAAGAATGCTGTTCACTTAAATTTATTACCATAAGGTTTGTTTCGTTTGTAGATTGACAAAAGGTCAATTGCGTTGGTTAAGTTTAACAAATCTAAAATAATTTCACCTTCTATTAAAATTAATTCAGTTGTTTGGGTAAATATTTTACAAAAAGTTGAAAGTATCTCCATCAAACAATCCTTTGTCGCTTAATTTCAAGTGTGGTATAACCAATAGTGCCATAAAGGATAAAGTCATAAACGGGGCACTCAAATGACTTCCTAATATTTCTTTTGAAAATTTATCTATTTCAGTATAAGCCTCTGCAACATCGTAACCGTTTGATGTGCTCATCAGTCCAGCTACAGGCAAATCCAGCACTTTCGTGTTGATTTCATCCACGGCACTGATTCCGCCTCCGCATTTGATTACAGCATTTACTGCCTTGCAGATGCTGTCATCATCAACTCCAATGGCAACGATATTGTGACTGTCATGTGCTACAGAGGAAGCGAGTGCTCCTTTTTTTAATCCAATGTTTTTAATGAATGCTTTGGCAATCGGTGCATCTTTATATCTGTTTACAACAACGATTTTTAAAATGTCATTTTCAGCATCAGGCACAATTAAATTGTTTTTGATGGTGGGTATGGTCGGAATTTTATTTGTAATCAGTTGTCCATCAAGTGCTTCGATGACCAATATTTCTTTTTCATTTTGAAAATTTATTTCAAAGTCTGATGATTTTTTTTCTTTGCAGTCAAATTTGTTGATAATACCTGCTGTTGGAGAATGAATAAGAGACTTTCCGTTTTCAGCAACTTTTTCTCCATCAATGTAGGTACTCAGTACTTCAAAATGAATAAGGTTCTTTACAATAATAAAATCTGCAGCATCTTTTGGTTGTAATAATCCAACATTCATTTTGTAATGTTCAACCGGATTGATACAAGCAGCTTTTAGAATGTTGAAAATGTCAATTCCCTTTTCAACAGCCCTTGCGCACAATTGGTTAATATGTCCGGCTGCAAGGCTATCCGGATGTTTATCATCACTGCAAAACATCATCCTATCTGAATGGTCATGCAATAAATTAATTAATGCTTCGAAATTTTTTGCAGCACTTCCTTCTCTTATCAGGATTTTCATTCCATTGGCAAGTTTATCCAATGCTTCTTCTGCTGTAAAACACTCGTGATCGGTAGTGATGCCTGCTTCTATATATTTTTTCGCGAGTTCTCCCCTTAATCCAGGTGCGTGTCCATCAATCGGCTTATTGTATTTTTTTGCCGATGCAATTTTTGCCAATACTTCAGAATCGTCATTCAGCACGCCAGGAAAGTTCATCATTTCACTTAAATACTTAATCTCAGGAAGTTTTAATAATTCTTCCACATCCTCAGCATTGATGGCAGCACCCGCTGTTTCATAAATGGTGGCTGGTACACAACTAGGAGCACCAAATGTACATTTGAATGGAACTGTTTTGCTGTTTTCAATCATATAATGAACACCTTCCATTCCACAAACATTGGCAATTTCATGAGGGTCGCTGATGGTTCCTACCGTGCCATGTACAACTGCTAGTTTTGCAAATTCGGAGGGAACCAGCATGGAA
>CANFOP010000092.1 GCA_947448685.1 Chitinophagaceae bacterium
CCCATTCTTCTGTAACAATGGGACTCAATTTATCCAGCAATAAAGATTTTTCAGGATTTTTTTGAATTAAAGAAATACAAGTAGTAGCCGCTTTTTGTTCACAATATGCATGATCGGTTAGAATTTCCTCCAATTGTAATTCAGCGAGATTAACCCATCTTGGGTCAGTGGGCAATTGAAGGCCCAGAATATTTCTTGTATGTTCACTCAGATTTTTTTCCATGTTCAAATGTAAGGAATGGAGTTAAAATAAAAAGTAAAAAATGTGCAGTAAAAATTAAAAAATGAAAAGTGAAACCATAAACCTTTGAATCGTTGAGCCATCAACCTGAAAACTCAATATAAGTAAGAAAAATTACACATTTTTGATGTATTTTACAGGCTCTTAATTTGAATTATGCGTTACCTGTATTTTGTTTTGTCTCTTTTATTGTCGATAGGGTTGTGTATTGCATTGGATAGCAAGTTGATATTGCCCGCTCCGCTAGGAAAATTATTGTCTCCGCAACATGGAGTGTGGCAAAATGCTGAACCTGTAAATGAAGATTTTTCTGCCAATTTGAATTTTGATGGTCTTGAAGGTAAGGCTGATGTGTACTTTGATGACCGGATGGTCCCTCATATTTTTGCTGAGCAAGAAAATGATGCATATTTTATTCAGGGTTTTTTGCATGCTAAATTTCGATTATGGCAAATGGAATTTCAAGCGTTGGCCGCTGCAGGTAGAGCAGGTGAAGTTGTAGGCGAAATCGCACTTACTCATGACCGTGAGTTTAGAAGATTAGGAATGGTATATGCTGCAGAAAATTCTCTTAAAGAAATTGAAAAAGACAGCAAGAGCAAATCTGCTTGCGATGCCTATACCTCGGGTGTTAATGCATATATCAGCACTTTGACAAAAAGTACATTGCCCTTGGAATATAAATTATTGAATTATCAGCCTGAAAAGTGGAGCAATCTTAAAACAGCCCTTTTTTTAAAGTATATGTCGTATGATTTATCTGCTCATGAGAATGATTTTGAAATGACCAATGCCAAAAGTTATTTTCAAAAATCCGATTTTGATTTGTTGTTTCCATTGATGCAGGATTCATTAAAACCAATTGTATCCAAAGGAACTGTTTTTCCTCCTGCCACTTTGCATCCACAAACGCCCGCATTTGCAGATTCTTTGTATTTCAATTTTTTGAAACAGGAAACAGAAGCTGAAGAAGTTTATAAACCCGATCCCGCCAATGGAAGCAATAACTGGGCAGTTGCTCCCAATAAAACAAGGGCAGGCGCTCCGATTTTATGCAATGACCCTCATTTAGGTCTTAATCTGCCTTCGCTATGGTTTGAAATGCAAATATCTGTTCCTTCATTTAACGTATATGGTGTGAGTTTTCCTGGGGCTCCAAGCATAATTATTGGTTTTAATGACAGTTGTGCTTTTGGATTTACCAATGGTGGCAGAGATGTCAGAGATTATTATGAAATTAAATTTAAGGACAAAACAAAGAGTGAATATTGGTTTGAAAATAAGTGGGTTCCCACCAGTCGTAGAATTGAACATATCAAATTGGCAGGGAAGTCTGATTTTATTGATACGGTAGCATATACACAATTTGGTCCGGTGATGTATGACAACTCTTTCAGTGGAAAATTCAACAATGCTGAAAAAAATTATGCTGTTAGATGGACGGCACATGATAAAAGCAATGAACTTAAACTCTTTTATTTATTGAACAGGGCGCATAATTATAATGATTACCTGGAAGCAGTAAAATATTTAAAAACGCCTGGGCAAAATTGTGTATTTGCCTGTAAGAATGGAGATATTGCCATTCGAGCAGAAGGTAATTTCCCTGCCAAATGGAAAGGGCAAGGTGATTTTGTCATGCCTGGTTTTGATAAAAGTTATGCCTGGCAAGGGATGATACCTGAAAACGAAACTCCATTTGAATATAATCCTTCATCAGGATTTGTCAGCAGCGCTAATCAACGTCCTGTTGATTCTACCTATCCTTACTATTTGGGCAGAGAATATCCATTGTACAGAGGTTTTTACCTTAATCGCGCTTTGTCTTCCATGCAAGGCATTACTGTCAGAAATATGATGTCATTGCAAATGAGCAATTATGACGTGTTTGCAGAAATGGCTGTGCCTGTTATTTTAAAAAATATAAATCAATCTCAACTCAATAAAAGCGAATACAGTTATTTTCAGGAGTTGCAAAGCTGGAAATTTAATACTGATGCCAATTCTATAGGCGCAACCATTTTCGACGTACTATGGAAAACTTTGTATAATAACGTTTATAATGATGAATATGCCGATGCGCCAAAAGAAACACTTCATCCTTTTCAAAGCACTTTGCTGGAAGCAATTTTGAAAGACAGTACCTATAAATTCATAGACAATATTTCTACGGAAAGAGTTGAAAGTTTAAGAGATATTATAACCCTGTCATTTAAAAATGCAATAAACGAATGTACAAAACTTGAGATGGAAAATAAAATAGTATGGTGGAGATACAAAAACACTCAAATCAATCACCTGCTTAAATTGCCATCATTCAGCAGTTTGTATTTGCCAATTGGTGGAGGAGAAAACTGTCTTAATGCAATGAAATCAGACCATGGTCCAAGTTGGAGGATGATAGTAAATTTAACACCTGTAACAGAAGCCTACGGAATATTTCCTGGAGGACAAAGTGGAAACCCAGGAAGCAGATATTACGACAATACCATTGACAACTGGTCAAAAGGAAAGTATTATCAGTTGTGGATGATGAAAGTGTATGAGCAAAATGACCTGAGGGTTTTATATAGAATGCATTTCGAAGGGGTTTGATACAGTTTTAAAAGTTCAATGGTTCAAAGAAAAAATGTTCAACAATTTGTCATCTGTTGGTGTAACAGGTTGTTTTAAAAATTAAAAAGTAATAAGTAAAAATGAAATTTCTTCTGTCAATATTATTAACGTTATTGCTAAGTTTTGGGGCTTGCTTGTATTTCCCATGGTGGAGTATTGCTGTAGTTTCATTTATAGTAGCTGTTTTTATTCCTCAAAAAACTTTTATTTCATTTATTGCCGGGTTTATCGCAATTTTTCTGTTATGGTATATACTTTCTTTTTGGATTTCTGCCAGAAATGAGAATATTCTTGCACACAGGATATCTTTGTTGATACTGAAATCAGGCAGCCCTTATTATCTTATTCTTTTAACAGCGATAATCGGAGCCATAGTTGCCGGATCAGCAGCCTTATCAGGTGCTCTATTCAGAAAATATTTCTTACATGATAAACTCAAGGGCTGACAAATTTGTTATCCCAATTCATTCAATAATGAAAAATTATTTTTTTCTGATTATTCTTATTTTAGGGAAATCATCATCATTATTTTCTCAAAAAATATATGGAACGGTGTACAATGAAAAAGGAGAATTATTGCCATTTTCATCCATTATTATAAAAGGTACATCCAAAGGCGTAACAGCCAACAATAAGGCTGTGTATGATTTCAATCTGTACAAGGGTAAATTTACAATAGTATGTCAGCATATAGGTTATCAGGCATTGGAAAAGGAAATAGTATGCGATGCTGACGTTCAAGTCAATTTTGTTTTGAAAGAACAACAATTGATGATGAAAGAGGTAGTAATATCATCCAATGGAGAAAATCCTGCCTATGCTATAATAAGGCAGGCAATAAAAAAAAGAAACTATTATAATAATCAGGTGAAAAGTTTTATTTGCGATTACTATAGCAAGGATGTGATTAAACTCAGAAGCCTGCCTAAAAAATTTTTAAATCAAAATAAAAAAAACAACGAAGTCAAGTCAAATTTAATGTTAGACTCTTCGGGAAAAGGAATATTATATCTGGCAGAGTCAAAATCTACGTTATATAGTCAACAGCCCGACAAAGAAAAACTGGAAGTGAACAGCAGCAGGGTTAGTGGCAGTAATAGTTTTGGTTTTGCTTTTTCAAACCTCATTAATTTTTATACCAACAATGTTACTGTCTTTAAAGGAGGTAACAACCGGGGATTCATTTCACCTATTGCTGACGGGGCTCTTCGATATTACAAATACAAAATACTGGGAACCTTTGAGGAAAACGGCAAAGTGATCAATACCATCAAAGTAATGCCCAAAAGGTCATATGAACCGTTGTTTTCAGGAATTATAAATATTGTGGATGAAGACTGGAATATACATAGTTTGGATTTTCAACTCACCAAAGAATCTCAATTGGAATTGCTGGACACACTGAAAATAACACAGCAATACATTCCTGTAAATGGTGATGTATGGAGAATTAAAAATCAGTTGTATTATTTCGGTTTGAATTTATTCAATATTGATGTAGTTGGAGATTTTCTTTCTGTTTACAGTGATTACAAAATAAATCCTTTATTGGATAAGAAGATATTTGATAAGGTGATTGTCAAGTACGATTCTTCCGCTGCTCTAAAAGCCAAATCATATTGGGATACCATTAGGCCTGTTCCACTGAATCTGGAAGAAGTAAAAGATTATCAGGTAAAGGACAGCATCTTTCAAAGTAAGCAAGCCAATGCTGCCAATGATAATAACACAGATACACTTAGAAAGAGACAAGGGAAATTAAAGGTATATGGTTTTTTGTTTCCTGGTTTTGACAGAGTGCATTATGGTCATAAACATCTTTATAAGTGGGGTGCAGACCCGCTGTTGCTTAATTTACAATACAATACAGCCGAAGGAATTGTATCTAAATTTACCGGTTATTTCGAGAAATATTTCACTCAGTCGAAAAGTAAATTGACTGTAGAACCCGATATTCGCTATGGATTTGGTAATTCACATTTCAATCCAAGTTTGAATGTCAACTTGTTTACCAATGTTAAAGAAGGATTCAGTAGTTATCGTAACAATTATTGGAGTCTTTCAGTTGGAAAAAGAGTATCACAGTACAATCAGGAAAGTGTGATTAGTCCTTTGTTAAATGAAATCAGTACACTTTTTTACGGGAAGAATATTCTGAAAACTTATGAGAATAGTTTTCTGCAATTTGGTTTTAATAAAAAGTTTGACAATGGCTGGAATATGTCATTCTCTGCACTTTATGAAGACAGGTTGCCATTATTTAATGTAGAGAACTATACATTTAAAAAGAAAGACACTGTTTTTTTAACTGAAAATTATCCGGTAGAAAAAGTGAATGTTAATGAAATTAAACCTCATCAGGCTTTGATTTTAAAAGCATCAGTCAGCATTAAACCGGGGCAGCAATTTATTCAGTATCCGCATAGCAAAGTGCCAATAGGGTCAAAATATCCCACATTCAGCATTGGTTATGAAAAAGGTATTAAAGATTTGCTCGGAAGTGATGTGGATTTTGATAAATGGAGTTTTGATGTATTTGATGATAAAAATTTTAGATTGGCAGGTGTTTTAAAATACAGGATAAGTATTGGAGGGTTTTTAAACAACAAGAAAGTCAATATCCAGGATTTCAAACATTTCAACAGTACTTCTTTGAAATCTACATTGAATTACATGAAGGGGTTTCAACTGATGAGTGCTTATGGAAATTCAAACACAGCGAAGTTTTGTTCAGAAGTTCACATTGAACATCATTTCAATGGATTAATAACGAATAAAATACCTGTTTTTAAAAAGAACAACTGGAAGTTGGTAGGAGGAATAAACGCTTATTATATCCGGGATAATAATCATCACGAAGAAGTATTTGCGGGTATAGAAAATATCAACAAGATATTCAGGATTGATTATGTTACAGCGTATCAAAACGGTAAATATGTTCAATCTGCTTTTGTTTTAGGAGTTGGAGGATTATTCAGCGATAATCAAAACGCTTCAGATAAAAGGGAATCATCCAAATCAGCCAGAAGAGCATTGACATTGGCTTTTTAAATAAATCCATTATTTTTGCAGTGTTAATTTGGTTTGCCCTGCAAGCATCCAATCTTTTTTCAGATTTCCTTTTGATACAAGATCAAATTATTTTTGTATGCCGGTATTACACAATCGTGTTTCGCAGGCGGAACTTAAAAAGCGCCTGTATGAAGAAACAGAACATAGAATCACTGTTTCTTTTTATCAGTATTTTTTTATTGAAAATCCTCCAGCATTCAGGGATGAATTGTATAAAGGATTAAACGAATTGAATGTTTTCGGAAGAATTTATGTGGCATCCGAGGGAATCAATGCACAAGCAAGCGTTCCGGAAAGCAAGTTTGATGCCTTCAAGGAATTTCTATACGCTTATCCTGCTTTGAATCAAATAAGGATTAATGTAGCAGTGGATAATGATGGCAAGTCATTTTGGGTACTGAAAGTGAAAGTAAGAGAGAAGATTGTGGCGGACGGTATCAATGACCCTACATTCGATATGGCAAACAAAGGGAAGTATGTGAATGCCCAAGAGTTCAATGAATTGACCAATGATCCTGCAACTGTGATTGTGGATATGCGCAATCATTACGAATATGAAGTAGGCCATTTTGAAAATGCCATTGAAGTGCCGAGTGATACTTTTCGGGAGCAATTGCCGATGGCGGCTGATATGCTGGAAGATAAAAAAGACAAGAATATCATCATGTATTGTACCGGGGGTATTCGTTGCGAAAAAGCAAGTGCGTATATGCTTCACCGTGGGTTTAAAAATGTGTTTCATTTGGAGGGTGGTATCATTCACTATGCCAACAAAGTAAAGGAACAGCATCTGTCCAACAAATTTCATGGAAAGAATTTTGTATTTGACGACAGGTTAGGGGAGCGTATTTCTGATGAAATCATTTCAAAATGTCATCAGTGCGGACTGTTAGCGGATACACATACAAATTGTAAAAATGAAGGCTGTCATTTATTATTTATTCAATGCAGTACATGTACTGAAAAATACCAGGGCTGTTGCAGTGATGAATGTCAGCAGGTAATTAATCTTCCTGAAGAAGAACAGAAACAATTACGAAAAGGCATTGATAAAGGCAGAATGGTGTTTAATAAATCCAAACAAAGATTACGGCCGAGGTTGGGAGAGGGTTAACGCTGCGCTTCGCTTCGCGGGTTCAATAGTTCAACGCTTTGCGAGTTCAATAGTTTAAGGGTTTAAAGTTTAAGGTTGAATTTTATGGAGGCTAAGTCTATACTTAAATAGGTTTACAAACCATTGAACTCTCTAATAGTTGAACCGTTGAACGTTGCATTATTTTAACTTCTAATATATTTTCAGATAGGTTTAATAATTTTCTCATTTCTACAAAAGCATTTATAATCTTAATGCTGATTTGTATGGCTGTCTTACTTTTTAAAATAGCATACAGCATTGCAACACCCTGTTCAGTAAAAACATATGGCAAGTATTTTTTATGGTCGCCTCTTTTTCTCTTTAAGGTCGCAATTTGCGACCTTAAAGAACTCCATTCCTCTTCAGTTAATTGAAACATAAAAGAGGAAGGAAACCTATCAGCATTCCTTTTTACCGATGTTGTGGCGCGTGTCGACACGAACCAAGGCTTGTAAAAGCCCATCGATGCGAGAAAAAACACTTGAGGCCGGATTGTTTCACTCATTAATATTTTCCATAATCGTATAGTTTTAACCTCAAACATCTGAATTGGTTTGAGGGAGTCAACGTTTCTTTTATCCTTTCTGTACGTAAACAGGAAAGGATATTTAAAACTATTGTTGTCCGAGATAATCTAAAAATAGTACAATCTATCCTTTAAAAGCATTACCACTGCTTAAAAATTAAATGTTGCGGCAAAATGGGGGGTGCTATTTTTGTTTTGGGCTTTAGTTGGGCTTTTGTTTTTATTTCTAACCC
>CANFOP010000093.1 GCA_947448685.1 Chitinophagaceae bacterium
CTACAAAAACAAGATCTCCAAAAGACACCTTATGTATCTCATTTATTCCTGTTGCATGTGCAGAATCATTGCCGATTATTTTCGCTCCAATTAATTTTGCTATTGTTTGAATTTGGATGGGGGAAGAAAATTGCATGTCTTTGTTTTGCACGAAGTTAACATCGTTTACGTGGATAATGACAGTATTTTAGAGGCTGCTCAAAAATTTTTTTTAAAAATATTTCGGCTCCAATTTTTTTGAAAAATTCACATAAAATCAACTTTCATGATTGTGATTTAATTTTTTTTTATTAGAAGGAACATCAAAATACAAATCTCTGAAATGCCAGTATTATCAATAATTACAGAAGATGTATTTTATAATGAAACAAAAATAAAAAATGAATTTGTGTTCAATCAACATCGATTTTTTTGTTTTAAATGCAGCTCATTTTCCACACGCAATTTTAAAATGTTGATAAAATAATTAAAAAAATTTTTTTTGTTAGCAAAAATTATTTTTAATATTGTGTAGGGAATTTAATTCCCGTACTTACTAACCCATCCATATATTAAAAAGCCCGACATTTTTGTTGGGCTTTTTGTTTGAAAATAAAACAGCATGATTTCTTTTTTTTTCATCAACATCAACAATCATACTTTTGATTTTTCATAATTACATTTAAACAATTACATTGCATTAAAATATAACGGACATGTTAAAATCAATGACTGGTTTTGGAAGAGCAGAGCAAATGGTGGGAGATAAAGTTTTTTTTGTAGAAGTGAAAGCGCTGAACGGAAAGCAATTTGACTTGCAGTTGAAAATGCCCTCTTTATTAAAACCATTTGAATTTGATATTCGAAACATTCTTCAGGAACAACTAATTAGGGGCACTGTTGATTGCTATATTACCATAAAGCAAAACGGAGCATCAAAGCCTGTAGTTATCAATACGGAATTAATCAAAGCCTATTATCAGCAAATCAGTGAGTTGTCAGGTGAGTTGAATATAAATGACAATTCAATTTTAAGTTCATTGTTGCGTTTGCCAGAAGTTATAAGTCAAAATACAGAGACTTTATCACAAGATGAATTTCTTTTATTTAAAAATGTGTTGATGAACGCGTTAAACGAACTGAATAATCACAGAACAGAAGAAGGCGCTTCGCTGGAAAGAGACTTGATTGGAAGAATTGAAAACATTCATAAACAAGAAGCAGAGATATTGAAATATGAACCTAACAGAAAAATCAGAATAAAAGAAGAAATAAATAAATTACTGCTTGAGCATGTAGGTAAAGAAAATATTGATAACAATCGGATGGAGCAGGAGTTGATTTACTACATGGAAAAAATTGATATTCATGAAGAGCAAATCAGATTGAGACAACATTGTGAGTATTTTGTAGAGATGATAAAAGACCAAGAAGTCAGTAAAGGAAAAAAACTGTCTTTTCTGTTGCAGGAAATCAATCGAGAAGTAAATACAACCGGAAGCAAAGCCTACGATGTGGATATTCAAAAATGTGTGGTGAAAATGAAGGATGAATTGGAAAAGGCCAAAGAACAAGTGTTGAATGTACTATAATGAATGGATAACAAGAAGGGTTAACTGATATAAAATGCGTAATATCAATAAATTTACAAGAAGAATTTTTTTATTGCTTTTTGGCTCCATGTTTTTATTGTGTTGTAATTCAATAGAAATTTTTGAAATCAATAAAACCATACCTCATCAGGCATGGAGCAGCAATTTTTCTGCAGAAGGCAATTTTACAATTACAGATTCCATTTCCAAGTATGATATGTATGTATTACTGAGACATACAGATGCATATAAGTATAACAATATCTGGCTGAATATAGGGTTGCAATACCCGGGTGATACAATGCAATTCAAAAAAGTAAATCTTATTCTTGGAAATGACAGAACGGGCTGGGAAGGAACAGGAATGGATGACATTTGGATTGTCAAGAAAAAGTTAAATAAACTATCTTTTTCTTTTCAGCAAAAGGGCAAATATCGTTTTTCCATCAGCAACATCATGCGGGATGATCCATTGCTGCATGTGATGAGTGTTGGTTTGGGTATTGAAAAAGCATCACATTAAGAATGATTCTATTTTTAAAAAGTTGCTTCTTTTCAATATTTATAATTTTCATATCTTAATATACTAAATTAAAAAGCCTTGACTTATCTTTACTGTATATATTAGTTTAGTTTAAAAATTATTTTCAAGTGAATCGTTCTATTATTTTATTCATTGTATGTGCTTTTTTCTTCGGTAAGGTAAATGCTCAGGGAGAATTTCATCAGGGAGAATTTGGTGTATCAATAGGGACTGCACATTATTTTGGTGATTTGAATACAAGAGCGGCGTTGAATCGTCCTAAGCCATCTTTGGGCGTTTTTTACCGTAAACTCTATGGAAATTATGTTGGTATGCGAATGGGAGCAAGATTTGCTCAATTGGGGTATAGTGATGTTTTTAGCAAAAACGAATACCAGCATATGCGCAATCTAAGTTTCAATACAAACATTTATGAGTTTGCCATTCAGGGCGATTTTAATTTCTTGAAATATATTCCAGGAGATGAAATGTATGGCTTCACTCCTTATGTTACACTGGGTGTTGGAGTTTTTAACTTTGATCCATACACTTATTACAAAGGCACAAAATATTACCTGAGACCACTAGGAACCGAAGGTCAGTCAGGCGGATATTTAGGAAGAACTTCGTATAGTTCAATTGCAGTGTGTATCCCTTTTGGAGTGGGTTTTAAATACAGCATCAACAACAGGGTTAACTTGGCTTTTGAAATTACCCAAAGGTTCACTACTACCGATTATTTAGATGATGTCAGCACAACGTATGCGCCAAATGCCAGAAATGGTGGACCTATCAATTATTTCCCCTCAAGTTCCAATCAATATTCAATTGCCGATTTGCTTCAAGACAGGTCATATGAAATTGATCCTCTTAACCCCTTAAGCAGTGTTCCAGGTAGACAAAGAGGTTGGAGTAAACAGAAAGACCAATATGTAATTGGAGAAATTGGAATTTCTTTTAATATAAATGCTTACCATTGTCCTTCCAATTAATTTGATTATCAAAGTTTATTGCTGAATACCCCAAATCGCTGCTTTGCTATTCATTTGCAGTGATTTGCCCATTTTTCGTTACTTTTGCGACTTTGAAATCAACTTGATCAATTCTCGGAATGAGTTTTAAAGATGCAATAGATTGTAATGTTTTGCCAAAGCATATTGCCATTATTATGGATGGCAATGGCCGTTGGGCCGAAGAAAGAGGTCAGGATAGACTGATTGGTCATGTTAATGGAGTGGAAAGTGTGAGAAATGTGGTGGAAGGAGCGGCTGAGATTGGAATTCAATACCTGACTCTTTATACCTTTAGCAAAGAAAACTGGGATAGGCCACAATATGAAGTAGATGGATTGATGGAACTTTTTATTGATACCATAAAAAAAGAAATTCCCGTTCTCAACAAAAATAACATTAGGCTTCATTTTATCGGTGATCTTGCCATGTTGCCATCCAATGCAAACCGACAATTACAAGAATCCATCAACGAAACATCAAAAAATACAGGCTTAAACTTAATCATAGCACTTAGTTATGGAAGCCGATGGGAAATAACTGACAGTGCCAAGCGTATGGCAATGGACATTAAAGATGGACATATCCTTCCTGAAGATATTGATGAAACATTATTTCAACGCTATTTAATCACCAATCTTTTTCCTGACCCTGAGTTGATGATAAGAACAAGTGGAGAATTCAGAATCAGTAATTTTTTATTATTTCAGTTGGCTTATGCAGAACTGTATTTTACTAATGTATTATGGCCTGATTTCAGAAAAGAAAATTTATATGAAGCCATTGCAGATTATCAGAAGCGTGAAAGAAGGTTTGGAAAAACAGGAAAGCAGATAAAACAAGAGAAAGAAAAATAAAATCAATTGAATGCACGGTCTGATTTTTCAGCAAGTTTTTCATTTAACAAATAGTTTTAATTAATTGGGCTTATTTTGCCCCACTTTAAAAAATAATAAATGCATAGGTTCTATAAGTTTATATTGTTTGCTTTCTTATTGTCGGCACCTAAATTATATGCACAGAAAGATACATTGCCTTTATCTGTTAATCCTGCCTTGCAAGGTATTTTGAATTCCAAATATCCCAAAACATACAGAATTGCCGACATTCGAGTTGTAGGAGCAAAATCGTACGATGCTAATTTGATTATTTCTATTTCTGGTATGGCAATTGGAGATAAAATTCAGTTGCCGGGATCAGACTTATTCAGTAAAGTAATTTCGAAATTATGGAAACAAAATCTTGTTTCCAATGTGCAAATCAATATCACTAATATTATAGAATCGGACATTTATGTAGAAATTGAAATTGCTGAAAGATCAAGATTGCTAAATTACGAATTGGTGGGTATCAGAAAAGGCGAAAAAGACGATCTGGAGCAGAAAATAGGGTTATCTAAAGACAGAGTACTTACCGAGAACATGAAATTAAGTGCAGTAGAGGCAATCAGAAAATATTATTTTGATAAGGGATTCAGGAATGTTACAGTAAATGTGAATGAAGATCTTATTTCTGGATTGGCTAGTGGAGTTAGTCTGACATTTAAAATAAATAAAGGAAATAAAGTAAAAATCAATTCGATCAGTTTTGTGGGAAATGATCAGGTAGAAAGTTCCAAATTAAAAAAACAAATGAAGGGTACAAAGGAAATGGCAAGAATCACCCTTTATCCTGAAAAAAACAGCAGCCCCTACGGAGAAATAAAAAAAGGTAAAACCTTTGGAAATTACATGAAAGAAAGAGGGTTTCTTTCTTTCACAGAAACAAGAGATTATTTGGATCCTTACTTGAGATTGAAATTATTCAGCTCATCTAAATTCAATGATAAAAAATATAATGAAGACAAGGAGAAAATTCTGGATTATTACAATGAAAAAGGATTGAGAGATGCCATGTTGGTGGCAGATACTCAAAGAGTCAACGAAAAAGGAAATTTGAATATAGACATTAAAGTGAATGAAGGGCATCAATACTTTTTTGGAAACATCACCTGGAGGGGAAATACAAAATATTCGGATTCTGTTTTAAACTTTTTGCTAAACATCAATAAAGGAGATGTTTACAATATGGATTTGCTTAATAAAAGATTAGGCAAGCAACCCTCTGCTGAAGGAGGAGATATCAGCAGTCTTTATCAGGATGACGGGTATCTGTATTTTAGATTAGACCCTATTGAGACATCAGTGTATAATGATACCATTGATTTTGAAATTAGAATGACAGAGGGCTTGCAGGCGACTTACGGAAAAATTACTGTTTCGGGAAATGATAAAACAAAAGATCACGTTATTCTTCGCGAAATGAGAACCATACCCGGAGAAAAATTCAGCAGATCGGATATCATCAGAACGCAACGCGAACTATCACAACTGGGATATTTCAATCCGGAAAAAATAAGTCCGAATATTGTACCCAATCCTGATAATGGAACAGTTGATATCAATTGGGAAGTAGAAGAAAAATCAAATGACCAACTTGAGCTTTCTGCCGGATTTGGCGGAGGGATAGGATTGACAGGAACACTGGGTGTAACGTTTAATAATTTCTCCATCAACAACATAACCAGCAAATCTACCTGGGATCCCTTGCCTTCAGGTGACGGACAAAAATTAAGTATGCGTGCTCAATCTAACGGTGGCGCATACAGGTCATATAGTTTTTCTTTTACAGAGCCCTGGTTGGGAGGTAAAAAAAGAAATTCATTTTCACTAAGTTATTTCAATACAAAGTATGCCAATACCTACAGTTCTTATGGCACTTACTGCAGAAGTTGCGGAGATACTTCTTATGTAAAAACAGTAGGTGTGGGTATTTCATTGGGAAAACAATTGAAGTGGCCGGATGATTATTTCAATTTAATTTATTCATTGAACTTTCAGCAATATAAACTGAAAAACTATTCTCAGATTTTCAGCGGAATCAATACGGGAACATCCAATAATATCAGTTTAAAATTAACGCTGTTAAGAAATTCTGCAGGACCTAATCCAATTTTCCCAACCGGCGGATCAAATTTTGCATTGAGCGGTCAGTTTACACTTCCTTATTCTTTAATGGGAATTTCTCCTTCCAGCATAAATAAATATTCACTTCCGGAATTTCATAAATGGCGCTTCAGTGGTGATTGGTTTACGCCAATTGGTAGGGCAAGAGGTGTAGATAAAAACAAACAATTTATTTTAAGAGCTGCCGCAAAATATGGTTTCATTGGACGCTATAATTCAAATTTGGAAATATCTCCTTTTGAACGTTTTCAGGTGGGAGATGCAGGATTAAGCAATACGCAGGCTTTGCTTGGATATGATATCATTGCTCACAGAGGATATCCTGTATACAGCAGTTCAAATCCAAAAATAAATCCGGATGGAATCACGCCATCACAATATTTCACTATATTCAACAAGTATACATTGGAGCTTAGATATCCTTTCAGTACCAGCGCCAATAGTACCATTTACGGATTGACATTTTTTGAAGCAGCCAACGGATGGTACTCATTTAAAGACTATAATCCTTTCAAACTTAGAAGATCTGTAGGTGTGGGGATGAGATTTTTTCTACCAATGTTTGGATTGCTGGGATTTGATTATGGCATAGGAATTGACCGTTATAATCAGACAAACGGCATTAAAGGATCAGCTAAATTTACATTCATGTTGGGACAAGAGGCAGAATAAAAATATTGAATCAGCCAAGGATAAATTTTATACAATGAAGAAAATAATATTAGTTCTTTTCACTTTGTTCGTTGGATTTCAGTTTGCTCATGCACAACGATACGCAGTAATCGACTCCAGGTATATTTTAAATAAAATGCCAGACTACAAAGAGGCACAAACAAAATTGGATCAAATAAGCGGCCAATGGCAACTGGAAATAGAGCAGAAGCAAACAGCACTCAATAAAATGCAGAAGGATTTTGAAGCAGAGCAGGTAATTCTTCCTGAGAACCTTCAAAAAAAACGCGAAGATGAAATCTTTAATAAAGAAAAAGAATTACGCGACCTTCAAAAAAAACGTTTTGGTTTTGAGGGCGATTTATTTAAAAAAAGACAGGAGTTGATTAAGCCGATACAAGATAAAATTTACAATGCAGTGCAAAAAATGGCGCTGGATAAACAGTTCGACTTTATTCTGGATAAAAGTGAAGGTATTACCGTTATCTTTGTTGACCCAAAATTAGATAAGAGCGAAGATATTTTAAAGTCGCTTGGGGTTAAATAGAAAATAAGATTGTATAAATAAACAAAAACAAATAATAAGAAATGAAAAAATTACTCGTAGTAGTCTTTATGGCTTTCAGTGCATTGGGATCTTCTGCACAACAAAAAATTGGTTATATCAATACGGATGAATTAATCGGTGTAATGCCCGAAGCCGAAAAAGCTGATTCGGAACTAAAAGAGTACCAAGCATCTCTGGCACAACAGGGGCAAGACATGATGAATGAATTGAACAACAAGGATAGTTTGTTTGTAAAAGATTCAGCCAAGTTGTCTCCTAGCATGAGAGAAATCAAAAAAAATGAATTAATCGCTTTGTATCAGCGAGTACAAAACTGGAATCAACAGGCGCAGGATATGTATCAGCAGGAAGCACAAAAGAAAATTGCTCCTTTACGTTCAAAAGCAATGGATGCCATTAAAATGGTA
>CANFOP010000094.1 GCA_947448685.1 Chitinophagaceae bacterium
AAATAGGAGCAGAAAACAAACAAGGCAATATTACAGCACATGAATGCAATGACATCATACGTAAGCTTAGCTTGAAAAGCTTTGAGTCGGAGTATAAGTTTCTTGTCATGTGGATGTCTGAATTGATGGGTAATCAGGGAAACAGACTGTTGAAATTAATTGAAGAGCCACCCCCTAATACTATTTTTATTTTTTTGGCTGAGAACGAACATTTAATTCTGCCTACCATTTTATCCAGAACACAACTGGTAAAGATTCCTGCATTAAAAACATCCGATGTGATTTCTGCGCTTGAATTGAAAGAAGGATTGGATACCAAAAAGGCAGAACAGATAGCCGTTTCATGTGCTGGTAATTACCATGACGCCCTTCAGCAATTGCAACACATGGAAGATGACTGGAATGCCATCTTAAAAGATTGGATGAACAGTATCTTGAAATATGGACCTGTAGCTCAAGTTAAATGGATAGAAGACATCAGTAAAATTGGACGAGAGAAACAAAAACAATTTATAAAATATTTTATTCAGACTATTGAAAATGCTGTAAGAATTTCAGTTTTGGAAAATGCCACCGATTCTCAAATAGATGAGTTCGCAGGTAAACTGAATAAAGTTTGTCAAATTGATCAACTCGAAGCAATTGCCAATGAACTGAACAAGACAATTTATCATATAGAAAGAAATGCGAATGCAAAAATTCTTTTTCACGCATTAACTATAAGGATATATCATATTATTAGCAACAAATCAGTAATTTTGATAGAGTGACATGAATGTATTGCATGATTTGACAAAAAGTAAAGGATACATTCTGATTAATTATTTATAACGATTTTAAAGATTTTTCAATATGGGTTGTGGAAGTTGTGGTTCTAATAAAGATGGTACTCCGAGCGGTTGCCAGAGCCATGGGAATTGTGCAAGCGGGGGATGCAACAGAATGAATGTACATGATTGGCTGGCTAACTTGCCTTTCAGCGATCCTGAGAGCAGTTGCCGCATCGTTGAAGTGTCTTTCAATAACGGCTCAC
The DNA here is from genome assembly GCA_947448685.1 of Chitinophagaceae bacterium. GTDB lineage: Bacteria > Bacteroidota > Bacteroidia > Chitinophagales > Chitinophagaceae > Ferruginibacter. Next base: position 1,034 of record CANFOP010000094.1, read on the forward strand.
GTAAAGAATATTTCAGAAATACTACTGTACATTATTTTGAAAAAGGGCAAATGGTTGCGGTGGAAGGTACCGGAGGCTTTGATGTGGGTATGGTGAACTTAACAGGTGAATTGGTAAGGCTTCAGTTGAAGAAGAATAATATCGATGAAAAAAGTCCTGATTTGAAAAAAATCTTGCGAAAAGCTACTGAGCAGGATATTTCAAAAATGATGGAATCCAAATCCCGTGAAGCGCAGATGTTGATAAGAAGCAGGGCAATCGCACGTCAGTTGAAACTTGATTTGAAAATGGCTGAAGTGGAAATTCAGGCAGATGGAAGAAAAGCCACCTATTTTTACATTGCTGATGACAGGGTCGATTTCAGAGAGCTCATAAAATTATATGCAGGTGAATTCAAGGTTAAAGTGGAAATGAGGCAAATTGGTGCTCGTCAGGAGGCCGGTAAAGTAGGTGGGATTGGAAGTTGCGGCAGAGAATTGTGTTGCAGTACCTGGCTGACTGATTTTAAAAGTGTAAATACAAATGCAGCACGATATCAAAATTTAAGCATCAATCAAACAAAATTAAGTGGTCAGTGTGGAAGACTGAAATGCTGCTTGAATTATGAATTAGATACTTATCTTGATGCTTTACAGTTTTTCCCAAATGATGCAGACACTCTTGAAGTAGCAAGAGGTAAAGCCTATTTAATCAAAAAAGATATTTTTAAAAATATCATGTGGTATATCTTGTCAGACAGCAGCAAGCATTATCCATTAAGTATTGAAACAGTTAAGAGAATTAAATCACAAAACAAGCAAGGGATAAAGCCCGATGAATTGGAAACAGTGGAAGTTGTTACAGGTAAACCAAAAGAAGTGGAACCTGAATATGCTGATTTAGTTGGTCAAATAAGTTTAAAGAGTTTGGAAAAAACAACTCGTAAAAGAAAAGACAGAGAGAGAAGTCAGCAAAACAGACAAACTTCTCCCGGCAGGGCTTTGCCACAAGAAAACAAACAATCGGGTGGTGGACAAACACATAATCCATCATCAAAAAATATTTCAACAGGCGGAAATGCTGTTAACCGTGGACCCAATCAAGGTCAATCGAATAGAGGGGGCGGACCACATCAAGGAGGTAACCGAAATAGGTCAGGGCATCCCCGTAATCAACAAAGACCTCAACAAGGCGGTGCGAAACCACCTGCCAAAAATCAATAAAATCAATACTTTTTGTGTCGATAATCGTTTCTAATCTTTCTAAAAATTATGGTTTACAAAAGGCGGTAAACAATATTTCCTTTACAGTCAACAAAGGAGAGATTGTAGGTTTTTTAGGTCCTAACGGAGCAGGGAAATCCACCACCATGAAAATGATTACCGGATATCTTACATCCAACAGTGGGAATATTGAAGTGTGCGGCATTTCTGTAGTTGAGGATGTTGTGCAAACCAAAAGAAAAATCGGTTATTTACCCGAATCCAATCCGTTGTATTCTGATATGTATATCAGAGAGTACCTCTCCTTTGTTGCAGGAGTATATAATGTGAAAAATACTCAACAAAAAATAGAGGAGGTGATTCAATTGGTTGGCCTATCCAATGAGGTTAATAAAAAAATAAGTCAGTTAAGCAAAGGATACAAACAACGTGTGGGATTGGCTGCAGCTTTGATACATGATCCCGAGGTGTTGATACTGGATGAGCCTACTTCGGGTTTAGATCCCAATCAAATTCTTGAAATCAGGGATGTAATAAAAAGATTGGGCAAGAATAAAACTATTTTGTTTTCATCCCATATCATGCAGGAGGTAGAAGCTATCTGCGACAGGGTGATTATCATCAATAAGGGACAGATTGTAGCGGACGATATTTTGAATAACTTGCAGAAAGGAAAAGCAGGGGTGCATTATGTTTCAGTGGAGTTCAAAGAAAAGGTAAATGCAGAGATGTTAAGCAAAATGAATGAATGCAATCATCTCAGTGTTCAAAATGAACATACCTATACTATCGAGACCAATCATCCTGAAAGTATCAGAAAACAATTGATGCAATTGAGCTTGGATAATGATGTAAGCATCATTTCAATGAACAGTGAAAAATACCAACTCGAGGAGATTTTCAAATCTTTGACCAAATAATAGCCTTTTAAAGAGGTTGAAAAGGCATTCAATGAAAAGCATAAACAAAATAATTTAAAACATATAATCATTCCATCATCATGAGTTACATTTCATCCATCCACGCAAGACAAATTTTAGACAGCAGAGGAAATCCTACCATTGAAGTAGATGTTCTTACCGAAAATGAAAGATTAGGCAGAGCATCTGTGCCAAGTGGTGCCAGTACTGGTATTCACGAAGCAGTTGAATTAAGAGACAACAATAAAAAGTTGTATGGAGGTAAAAGTGTTTTGAAGGCAGTTAAAAATGTAAATACAATATTAAGCGAACATTTATTGGGATGGGATGTAGCGGATCAAACTGGCATCGATGCCATGATGATAAAACTGGATGGCACAGAAAACAAAGGTAAACTGGGCGCGAATGCTATGCTTGCCATCAGTTTGGCTGTAGCCAAAGCTGCCGCACTTGAGGCCAATCTTCCTTTGTACAGATATATTGGCGGAACAAATGCAAAAGTTCTGCCAATTCCGATGATGAATATATTAAATGGTGGAGCGCATGCAGATAATAAAATAGATTTCCAGGAATTTATGGTAATGCCCGTAGGTGCTTCTTCTTTCAGTGAAGGTTTACAATGGGGAGTGGAGATTTTTCATTCATTAAAATCTGTATTGAAAAAAAAGGGCTATAGTACCAATGTGGGAGATGAAGGAGGTTTTGCACCCAACATTCAAAGCAATGAAGAAGCCATTGAAACAGTTTTAGCAGCTATACAGTCAGCAGGATTCAAAACAGGATCCCAGGTTTCCATTGCGATGGATGCAGCCAACAGTGAATTGTGGAATGCAAAAGAGAAGAAATATATTTTTCATAAAAGCGACGGCAAAAAAATGACCAGTGAACAGTTGGTGAAATATTGGGAAAACTGGGTTAGGCAATATCCAATCATTTCAATTGAAGATGGTATGGCAGAGGATGACTGGAAAGGATGGAAAATGCTTACAGATGCTGTGGGAAATAAATGTCAATTGGTAGGAGATGATTTATTCGTAACCAATGTAAAAAGGCTTGAGAGAGGAATAAAGGAAAATACAGCGAATGCACTTTTGGTAAAAGTCAATCAAATAGGAACATTGACAGAAACAATCAATTCTGTTAGCATGGCTCAGCAAAATGGATACAATACAATTATGAGCCACAGAAGCGGAGAGACGGAAGACAGTACCATTGCTGATTTAGCCGTTGCACTAAATTGCGGTCAAATTAAAACAGGGTCTGCTTCAAGAAGTGACAGGATGGCTAAGTATAATCAATTGATCAGAGTGGAAGAAATATTGGGTGATTCTGCTGTTTATCCAAAAGGAAAAATTCGGTTCGGTAAATAATTTCTTAAATAAAAAGCAGATTTTTTTTGATAAAATCTGACTTTGTAGGTAAATTGACAGGATATACTAATTATATGAACAAAATAAAAAAAACGGTCAAAAACAAATATTTTATTTCAATTGTCTTTTTTATTGTTTGGATGGGATTTTTTGATCCGAAAGACTGGAGTACCCTTTCCACTAAAAAAGACAAATTGAGAGAATTGCAAAAGAGTGAAACCGCTTTGAACAAGCAAATCGCTGAAACCAAGTTGGAATTAAGCCAGTTAAGAACAAGTGCCGAAACAATTGAAAAATACGCTCGAGAAAAATATTTGATGAAAAAGGATAATGAGGATATTTTCATAATAAATCCCTAAAAAATAAAATATGGAGCAATATTTTATTTGAAAATTCGTTTAAGTGTGAAATATCAATTAACTTACATTTATATAAACAATGTACATGCAAAAAATTTCCACAGAAGAACTGATTCAATATATATATAATGAAACTTCTGTATCCCAAAGCACTCTTATTAAAGATTCTTTAGAGAATGACTGGAATTTAAGAGAAGAATATGAACAACTTAAAAATACCATTGAAGAAGTAAGCAGTTTGTCATTTTCTCCCAACTCAAAAACAATTGACAACATTCTTAAGTACGCTTAATTAATTACCATATAAAATATTAAATTGAAACCCGTTTCATCTAAAAAAAGAAGCGGGTTTTTTTATGAAAATAGCTGAACGATATCAATTTGTCATAGATTATTTTTCAAAACACGCTCCGGAGGCGGAAACGGAATTGTACTATGAGAATCCCTTTCAATTGCTTGTTGCCGTTATTTTATCAGCTCAGTGTACAGATAAAAGGGTAAACATGATTACACCTAAAATCTTCCAAAAATTTCCTGATCATGAATCGATGAGTAAAGCGAGTTTTGACGAACTTTTCTCAATTATTAAAAGTATTTCTTATCCGAATAATAAAACAAAGCATCTGATAGCCATGGCGACTATACTAAAAGAGCGTTTTGAGGGAAAGGTGCCGATGAAAGTCGAAGAATTAATTACCCTTCCGGGAGTAGGCAGAAAGACAGCAAATGTTATTACTTCAGTAATTGATAAGCAGCCTAATATGGCTGTGGATACTCATGTTTTCAGGGTAAGTTCAAGAATTGGACTGACAAAAAATGCCAAAACACCTGTTGCCACAGAAAGACAATTGGTTAGACATTTCCCAAAGGAGTTGATTCATAAAGCCCATCATTGGTTGATTTTACATGGCAGATATACTTGTGTGGCCAGAAATCCCAAATGTGACGTTTGCGGATTGACTTCTGTATGCAAATTTTTTAAAGAAAACCCGCCGGCTTAAAAATTATTGGAGAAAATTCAGTTAATTTGTAAGATATATTTGTGGTCATTTTTGACATTTGTAAAAGGGTATTAATTAATGAAAAAATTATCAGTTGTTATCTGTCTGGTTGCAGGGTTATTGTTTTATTCAAATAAAGCAATTTCTCAGTATTATTTTATAGATGACTCATACTATTACAGTCCACATGTTTTTGAAGTGGGTGCTTCTCTTGGAGCGATGAATTGCCTGACGGATATTGGTGGTAATAAAGGAATCGGTGCTAATTTCACCAAAGATTTAAATATGGGAAAATCTGCTTTTTGTTTGGGCGCATTTTTCTCCTACACATATAAATCTGCTGTTTGCGCAAGAGTAGAAGCGGCTTTTGGAAAAGTGATGGCCGATGATCAGGTGTTGAAATCTGTACCTATCACTGATATAGCCAGTACTCGCTACAACAGAAACCTAAATTTCCAAAGCAGCATAGCTGAATATTCACTGGTAGCAGAATTACACCCGTTATTCATTTTTGTAAATTGGGTAAACCGTGACCAAACACCACCAAGATATTCACCTTATTTGCTGGGAGGTATTGGCTATTATTCATTTAATCCTCAGGCAAGTTATCAGGGAAGATTGATAGACTTGCAACCTTTGAGAACAGAAGGGCAAGGGTTTAAAGAATATCCTGACAGAAAAGTTTACCAGTTGAAACAAACAAACATACCATTGGGTTTTGGTTTGAAGTATGATATATCACCTATTGTAAAAATGCGCGGAGAGTTTGTTTACAGAATATTATCAACAGATTATTTGGATGATGTAAGCAAGACGTACATTGACCCTGAACTATTTGAAAAAAATGGTATTACAGGAGTTGATCGTGACAACGCATTAATTTTAAATAACAGACAGATCAGACCACTTTCGGGTCCGGGAGGAAGAAGAGGGTTGTCCACGAATAATGATGCTTACTTTTCGGCAAATCTTAAAGTATCTATCGTGTTGGGCGCACAAAGAGCGAACTAATGTTTGCGAATCATTGTTGATTTTATATTTCTCAGTCAGTCTTTTCAATTTATTTAGTAAAGTATTTTGGTTCAGATATGATCTATAAGATAATACCCACATTATTTTATTGGTCATTTTTTTTACGACAACTTTCTTTAAAAAAGTCATCTTACTTATTTTGCTTTTCCTATGAATGAATTAGGTTTGTGTAAATTAATTTTATGCAAGATCTTTCAGATTTTTTATCTCCTGTCAATGTATCTGTTATTAGTGAAGACATCGGCTATACGGATGGACAATTGGGAAAACATATTTCAATAAATGAATCATTTATTCCGGATCTTACAGGCATAGATATTGTTATTGTAGGTATAAATGAATTGAGGGGAAGCGGATTAGGTATTTCAGCCTCAAATTCGGCTGACATTGTCAGAAGACAATTGTATCAACTGCATTACTGGCATACATCTGTTACAATTGCCGATATTGGTAATGTCAGGGAGGGTGCTTCTTTTACTGATTCATATGCAGCCTTGAAAGCTGTTGTCGCTGAAATTATAAGGCTTGGCAAAAGGGCTTTTGTTATTGGAGGTTCACATGATATTACCTTGGCTCAGCACAATGCATATAAAGAATTAAACCAGATAATTGAAGCCACCTGCATAGATGCATTTATTGATTTAAGGGGTGACAGTTCAATAAAAAGCGAGAACTTTTTATTGGAGATGCTTACTGGAGAGCCCAATATAGTTAAGCACTACAACCATATCGCTTTTCAAAGTTATTTTGTACACCCCAGAATGCTCGAGACTATTGATAAACTAAGATTTGATTGTTACAGGGTTGGTGTGGTGAAAGAAGATATTGAAGA
>CANFOP010000095.1 GCA_947448685.1 Chitinophagaceae bacterium
GAATTGGATACGATGCCAAATTATTGATGGCAGTTTGAATATTGGAAGTATTATCCCCTGTTACAGAATCAACAGTTATCAAAGTTGGAACATAGGGAATTACAGAATCACTATTTAAATACCCTACCCCACTGAAATCAGGAATTGCATTTCCTTTTATGTCTGGGGTATAAATTAACTTTTCATTTTCATTGATAGCAACTAATGTAGATGTTTGTCCAAAGCTGGACAAACCGGTTAGTTGCAATAAAATAAAAAGTATTTTTTTAAGCATTATTTTTTTAGCTGACTTTTAAAGTAATCATGCAATTTTGCTGACAATTCAGTCCTGATTTTTTTATACTCAGGATTGTTAACGTAATTATGCGTTTCATCCGGATCATTTTGATAGTCATATAATTCAAAATCTGAAACATCTGATTCATTATAAGGCTTTGTTGATCTGAAATCCTTCCCGACCCATTCTGTATATCTGAAGCGAGAGGTTCTGAGTGTATAGCCCATGGTGGCTTTTTCAGGTTTGTTTAAATTTTTAGGCCACTGGCTAATGGAGAATTCTTTTACTTCTTTATCCGATCCTTTTGTTGTAGCTGCTAAGCTGACTCCGTCTAAATGTTCAGGAATCTTCAAGCCTGCTAAATCGCAAAGTGTTGGGAACAAATCTACATGTTCAGTTTGTCCTTTGAAAATATAACCTTTTGTTTGACCAGCAGCAGAAATAATTAGTGGAGATCTAGTTGCTTGCTCAAAATTAGTGTGCTTGTGCCATAAGCTATGGTCTCCTAAATGCCAACCATGATCACCCCATAAAACGATGATCGTATTTTTGTCTAAACCTTGTCTTTTAAGCTCATCTATTACCTTACCTATCATGGCATCCGTATAACTGACGCAGGCATAATAAGCATGAATCAATTCCCTTTGCTTATCCGGATCCAGTTTTAGCATTGGTTCATCGCTAATGGATTTGATATCCGTATAACTTCTTAATTCATTGGAATTATGGTAAGCAATCATTGGGCCGTCAATAGAAGGTTGTTGCCATTTAGCCAATTCCATTTTACTTCTATCATATAAATCCCAATATTTTTTTGGTGCTACAAATGGCAAATGTGGTTTGTGAAACCCTACCGCTAAAAAAAACGGTTTGTCTGATTTAGAAAATTCTTTTAAATCTTGAATAGCTTCAATCGCGATCTGTCCATCTACATAAGCATCATCTTCCACGTCAATACATTCGGAGGAATTTAGTTTTCTTGATTTTTGTGCATCCTCATCTTCACCGGCTGCATTGGATTCTGAAGCAAGTTTAGCTTTTAATTCAGGTGATTGATATTGCCCCATTAAAGGTGATCCATATTTTTCAGGATATACGTATTTACTTTCTGATCGATAAGGTTTTGTCCAGGAAGCTGCATCATGCTCTTTATCTACACAACTTTTGTGATAGATTTTTCCAATTGCTGCCGTAGTGTAACCATTCTCTTTGAAGTATTGTGGCATTGTCAGAATATCCGGATTCTTTTCCCTCATAACAGTTTTCAAATCCCACACCTGCGTTTTATCAGGGCGAAGTCCAGTCATAATACTTGCTCTTGTAGGACCACATATCGCTTGTTGACAATAGTTTGAATTAAACACTGTAGCCATTTGTGCAAGCTTATCAATGTTTGGAGACTGGACCATTTTATTTCCATAGCAACCTAGAATTGGCTTTAAATCATCTACAGCAAAGAATAAAATGTTTGGTTGTTTCTTTTCTGTTTTCTTCTGGGCATTTACATAACTCACATTCACCAACATCAATACAAACAATGTTGAAGTTTGTATGATTATACTGATTTTATTTTTTTTCATTTTTAATTTTTAAAACTTTCCAAACCAAATATAAAATCTATGATTGCGTTATTTATTTCTGTGTTTTTTGATTTTTCAAATTTTCCATGTAAACCTCCTGGTACAGTTATAAAAATATTTTTCACACCAAGGCTATCCAATTTATTATGGAGTTCAACCGATTGTTGATAAGGTACAGTAGGATCCGCATCTCCATGAACAATAAAAATGGGTGGACTATTTTTATTGAGATAGTTTACAGGAGATACTGACTTAGCAAATACTTCATCGTTCTTTTTATCCCCTAGCCATGATGTAGCTGATTTACTTGTAATGTTTTTACCATAAGCCCAGTCCCATACATCTGTAATTCCATATTTGTCAATAATCGCTGCAACATGAATGTTTTTAGTCCCTTCACAATTATTATCAAAAATGGAATTATTCGCAAGCAAGCCAGTCATCAATGCTAGATGTCCTCCTGCAGAGCCTCCCATGACAACAATTTTATTGATATCGATGTTGAAGCGCTTGGCATTTTTAATCATAAATATCAAAGCACAACGAGCGTCTTGAACGGCTGCGGGAGCAGTTGCTTGTTTGGTTAATCGATATTCAATATTCGCAACGGCAAATCCTTTCTTGAAAAAAGTATTGAATCCTGTTTGTGATTCCTTTACACCATGATTCCATCCGCCCCCATGAATATTAATAATCAAAGGTGTTGGTTTGGATGGATTTATTTGAAAATATACATCCAATTTTCCCTCCCAATCTGCGGCTTGGGTATATACTTCATTTAAGGAAGCATTGTAGCCTGTTGGAAATTCAACAAGTTTGTATGTTGCAGTATCAGATGCAGGAGTTTCCTGTGAATAAGCAACTAGTACGTTACATAAAAAAAGAGATAGGAATATTAATTTGTTCATTAGGGAAAAGGTTTAATAACCAGGGTTTTGAGGAATAGTTAAAAAAGTATTGTTGTCAATTTCCCTTTGAGGTATAGGTAGCAATAAATGTTCAGGAGTTACATAAGATTGTATTTGAGATAATGTAAGTACTGGAGGGGGATATTTTCCATAATGACTTGAATACATCAGCGCAATATGATTTTTCATTACATCTTCAGCCTTTATGGTTGTCATAGTGGAATTGAATCTCACTAAATCAAACCATCGTTGATTTTCAAATGCAAATTCAAGTCTTCTTTCATTAGATAAAGCATTTTCAAATAGTGCTACTGAATTTATTGTAGATGTAGTCAACAATGATTGACCTGATCTTGCTCGAATTAAATTAATAAGGTCAATACTTGACGATGAAAACCCTTTAGCTTCAGCCAACATCAATAATACATCCGCATATCTGATAACGGGCCAGTCATTTTCCGCATCATTTGCGATGGCTACATTTGATATGTATTTGTTTACGTACCATTTTGAGATATACTTTGAAATATTAGTAGCTAACCTTGGATCTGTTGAATTGTATGAATTTATCAATTCAGTTGCAGGATAATTGTATCCTTTTCCATCACCATTTACAACAGCCAAACCACTTCCGTTTGCAGCAAACAAGTTTGCAAATGGAGAGCCAATGCCTAAACTTCCTGACCTGTATCTTACAGAAAATAATATTTCAGAATTCATTTCATTGATAATAGAGAAAACACTGCTATAAGTAGATTGAAGACTGTAACCACTGTTTGAGATAATGTCATTGAGTAATAACATTGCTTCATTCTTTCTGTTTAATGTAAGATAAACTTTAGCCAGCAAAGCTTTTGCAGCCCATGTATTAACCCTACCCAAATCATTGATATTAATAAACCCATAAGAAGTGCTATTACCATAGGAAATTGTATTTTTTAAATCAGCAATAATGAAACGATATATTTCATCTGCACTTGATCGATTTATTTTTTTTGAATCTTCAGGAGATAAAGGATTGTCAATTAAAAATACACCACCAAATAAACGAATAAGATTAAAATAATGGTATGCACGAATAAAGGATGCTTCAGCAGATACTCTATATCTGTCATCTTGATTAATCGGAATAACTAAGGAATCGTATGATAAAGAACTATCTGCAACTGAATAATTTACAGAAATACTTTTAAGTACTTTATTAACATTATAGATATTATAGTAAGTATGAAGCCAGTAATTATAAATTCCTTCGTGATATGTATTTGGCATAAACATATCCAAATCACTCAACTCTTTATTATCTGCACTTCCACTTGTTGGGTTACCCATGATTGAATTATCACTTCTCAATTCAGTCATGCTCCATTCGTCATACAATGGCTTTTGCATTCCATTGTAACAGCCGGTTAATGCTACATTTACTTCTTCTATATTTCTGTAAAATGCGGCATCATATAAATTTGATACAGGATAAACATCGATTAATTTCTTACAAGATAATCCTGCAAGTAAAACACAAAAAGTCAAAAAATAACTTAACAACTTCATTTTATTAATTTTAAATTCCATCAGGTTCATAAAAAAAACAGTTCAAAATCAAAATCCGATGTCTATACCAAATAAAATTGTTTTTGGTATGGGGAAACTTCCACGTTGATATCCACCAATCAAGGCGGACCCATATACGCCATTTGAAAATCTACCCTCTGGATTAATTCCTCTGTATCCTTTTGCACTATGGAAATATAAATTTTGAGCTGAACAATAAATTCTGCATGATGACAACCCCATAGATTTTACTGCACTTTCAGAAACGGTGTATCCAATATTCATTTCTCGCAAAGAATAATAAGAAGCATCTTCAACAACATAATCAGTCAACATCCAATTAAAAGCTGCTTTATTATAATTGGGTGTTTTACCATCTCCGGGAAACATTGGTGAAACCCAACGATTGGTATTATAGGACTTAACCAATTTTTTGGTTTCATCATAATTGGGATCTCCATTAATCAGTGAACCTCCTTGAACTCCTTGAAAAGTAAAACTGACATCAAATGATTTGTAATTGATTGTATTGGTAATTCCCCATGTAAAATCAGGGTAAGGAGAGCCAATGACGGTTCTGTCATTATTATCAATAATATTGTTATGATCAACATCAACAATTTTAAGTTGCCCAGGAACAAATGCATTACTGAAAGGGCTGGTTAATCCATTTGCTTTAGCTGCATCAATTTCAGCCTGAGACAACCAAATTCCATCTGTTTTAAACCCATAAAACTGAATTAATGGACTGCCTACTTTATTTTGATAAATTTCATTTCTTTCACCCTGGTTAATTAAATAAGCTTCTTGTCCTAATTCCAGAATTTTATTTTGCGTGTGTGCAATATTGGCTGAGGTATTCCATTTGAAATCTCCATTAGACATATTAACGGTTGAAATTTCCAATTCGATTCCGGTATTTTTCAAACTACCTATATTGTTCCAAGTCAAAGGTACTCCTGAGAAAGCCATGGCAGACTGCTGCAACAATAACCGATCTGTTTTAGATTGATAATAATCAATGGTTAGATTGATTTTATTTTTTAAAACTGCGATGTCTGCTCCAAAATTATTTTGAAAAGTGCGCTCCCATGTAATATCAGGATTAGACCTAATAGTCATTGAGGTGGCTTGACCGGGATTGTTACTTCCATTTCCCTGACCAAAAGAATAGTTGGCAGGATATAATAAATCCAGAAATCCGAAATCAAGAATTCTGTTATTCCCGGAAACCCCATAACTAGCCCTTAATTTTAATTTATTTAACCATGAAATATTCTTTAGATATTTTTCTTTAGTAGCAAGCCAGCCAATTGAAACAGAAGGGAAAGTACCCCATTTGTTACCAGGTCCGAAATAAGAACTACCGTCTGTTCTGAAACTTGCAGTTAATATATATTTAGAGAGATAACTGTAATTTAATCTTCCCAAATAGGAAAGTAATCCTACTCTTATTCTTGTTCCGAAAGTTCCGGATTTGTCAATTTGAGTGGCATTATTCAATGTTCGGATATCATCGTTAGGGAAATTCAAACCGGTTGTTTGATCCTTATTTGTACTGGTTTTTTGAGCAGTAAAACCAAGCAACCCAATAATTGAATGGTCTTTGATATTTTTTGTATAATTGAATGTATTCTCAGAAAGCAAATCTGTATTTAATGAATTGATATATACTCCTTTACTTACCATACCATCTGCATCAGCATTTTTATTTGACCAATTTAAAGTATTAGAAACATATACATAAGATGTTGCTAAAGATTTAAAATCAAGTCCCTTTCTTAATTTAATGGTCATTTCTGCAGAAGATTGTAAGCGATAATCTTTCTGCACATAGCTGGTATTTAAGGTAGAAGACAAAGGAGAGTTTGTACTAGAGTTAAATGGATCTGATGTACCTGTAGGGGCCCAAAAACTTCCATCTGGCATGTATCCTGAATAATAAATTTCATTGAACTGTCTGGGTTGAGCAAAATCACCTGCTTTGATATCTGCCCATTGACCCAATTGATGAACATTTGCCGCCGTAATGTCGGTATGGTAAGCAGGCATAAAACTTGGATAGCGAACAAAGTTTGTATAATTTTCTGACGGAGTTTCTTTTATGGAATATGAAGGGTTTAGATTAAAAACAATCTTGACTTTTTTACTGATGTCTAAATCTATTTTACTCCTGAAATTCAGTTTTTCATAATTACTATGAATCATCATACCTTGATCGCGTTGATAGCCACCGGAAAGCATGTATTTCAATCCTGCTTTTCCTCCTGATGCGCTTAATTGAATATTTTTAGAAATGCCGGTTCTTAAAGCAAGACTTTGCCAATCTGTACCCTCTCCTCCTAATAAAGTATTTTCAACAATATAACCAGCCCTTTCATTGTTTGTACCAATTTGAGTTCCTGCAGGAACAACTACGTTAGTATCCAATGATCTTAATGATGCCTCATAAAATAGATTATTCATGTACTCTGTATAAGTCATGATTTCGTATCTCTTATAAGCATTTTTAAATCCAAGGGAATATTTGAATCTGTATTTAGGTTTATCTATTTTTCCGGATTTAGTTGTTATCAATATTACACCACTTGCTCCTCTGGAACCATATATCGCTGCTGAGGCAGCGTCTTTTAATACTTCTATTGATTCCACGTCTGCCATGTTTACAAATGCCAAACCATCAGCAACCGGCTGACCATCAACAACAACCAACGGACTTGCTCCTGCATATATTGAACTGATTCCTCTAACTGTTACCTTTGGCGCTTCACCGGCAACTGAAGAAATATTATCAACTTGAACACCTGCAATTTTTCCCTGAAGCGCCTGATCTATTCTTGAAACAGGTGCTTCATCAAGTTTATCATTTTTGTATTTTGAAATAGCGCCAGTAACATCTGATCTTTTTTGAGTTCCATAACCCACTACAACTACTTCTGTATTGTCAGTATATGAGGGCACCATGGAAACATCTATGGTTGTTTTTCCATCAATTAAAATTGTTTGTGTAGCGAAGCCAATAGAGGAAAAAATAAGTACTGTTGAGTTTGATTTAACATTGATTGAATACTGTCCATTTGAATTGGATGCAGCACCTGATTTGGATTTATCAGTCAACACATTCACCCCTTGAAGTGGCTTGCCTGTTTCTTTATTGGTAATAGTTCCTGTTATTGTCTTTTTCTGAGCATTTGCTGAAGAAATAACCAAGAAAAAAATAATCAATAAATATTGTACGTTTTTCATTTGTGTATATAGATTTTACACTGTTATTTTTTATTCAATTGTACATGAACTTAAATACAATGGCTAAAATAATTGAGCATCATATCAAGTCATTTTTTTAATCTAATGAATAAATTAAATTATAAACAGATTTTTCAAATTTATCTCCCAAAATC
>CANFOP010000096.1 GCA_947448685.1 Chitinophagaceae bacterium
AGGTGGAAAAGAAAGCCGGTATTTATTTGATAATATTGCTCTCTGCCATCATAATGATTGCAGCGGCATTTCCAAAATTGGATGTAAAACCTGATTAATCTTTCATTTTCGTCCAGGTATCTTTCAATGTGACCGTTCTATTGAAAATCAATTTGTCTTCATTTGAATCTTTGTCCAGACAAAAATAACCTTTACGGATAAATTGAAAACGCTCTTCCATTGCAGCATTTTTCAATGAAGGTTCAATGTACGCCTTTTCAATGATGTGAAGCGAATCTGGATTGATATATTCTTTGAAATCGCCTTCTTCCGCAGACGGATTTTCTACTTTAAATAAACGGTCATATAATCTTACTTCTGCCGTTTCTGCATGTGCAACTGATACCCAATGTATGGTTCCTTTAACTGTTATGCCGCTGCTGTCTTGTCCGCTTTTACTTTCAGGAATATAACTGCAATGTATACACGAAACATTTCCGGAAGCATCTTTTTCAAATGACTCACACTTAACTATATAAGCGCTTTTTAATCTTACTATGGCTCCGGGTGCCAGTCTGAACCATTTTTTTGCTGGCACTTCCATGAAGTCTTCTCGCTCAATCCACAATTCTTTGCTAAAAGGAATACTTCTGCTTCCTAAGGATTCATCTGGTCCGTTTTCGCTGTTGAGGTATTCTGTTTTGTTTTCTTCGTAATTAGTGATAATCAATTTAACCGGATCCAAAACGGCCATAACTCTTTTAGCAGTGATATTTAAATCTTCACGAAGACAAAATTCCAATAAACTGAGGTCTATTAAATTTTCTCTTTTGGCAACGCCAATCTTTTCGCAAAAATTTCGAATACTAAGCGCCGTATATCCTTTTCTTCTGAATCCGCTGATAGTGGGCATTCTAGGGTCATCCCAACCACTTACATGTCCTTCTGTTACCAACTGCAGTAATTTTCGTTTACTCATTACCGTATAGGTCATATTCAAACGGGCAAACTCATATTGATGTGAAGGAAAGATATTTAAATGCTCAATCAGCCAGTCATATAATTCTCGATGAGGAATGAACTCTAATGTACAAATGGAATGAGTTATTTTTTCAATGCTGTCACTTTGACCATGAGCAAAATCATACATAGGGTATATGCACCACTTGTCACCGGTGCGATGGTGATGAGCATGTTTGATTCTGTAAATAATGGGATCGCGCATCAGCATATTGGTATGAGCCATGTCAATTTTTGCACGAAGAACTTTTTCTCCATCTTTAAACTTGCCCTCTTTCATTTCATTAAAAAGTTGCAGATTCTCTTCAATGCTTCTGCTTCGGTAAATGCTGTCTTTGCCGGGTTCGGTGGGAGTTCCCTTTAATTGTGCAATTTCTTCTGAACTGCTGTCATCTACGTAAGCCAATCCTTTATTGATTAATATCACAGCATATTCATACAACTGGTCAAAGTAATCTGAAGCATAATATTCATTTGTCCAGTTGAATCCCAGCCATTTGATATCATCTTTGATACTCTCTACATATTCAGTATCTTCAGTAACAGGGTTGGTATCATCAAATCTGAGATTGGTGCTTCCTCCGTATTTAAGCGCCAGGCCGAAATTCAGGCAAATGCTTTTGGAGTGACCTATGTGAAGGTAACCATTGGGCTCTGGAGGAAATCTGGTAATGATGGAAGAATATTTTCCTGAATTCAGGTCATTCTCAATAATCTCTTCAATAAAATTCAGGCTCTTTTCTTCGCTCATACAATAAATTTTTATCTGAGCAAATTTACAACAAACTAAAATAAATCAAACAGCAGATTGTTGCTACTTTTTAAAGCACCTGTTTTATCAGAATATTTTGGAATACGCTAATCCGATGTTGCCTTGATGATAGAAAGGAGCAATCAAACCAATGCTTTTCTTGTCTTTATTTGTTTTCTCATTTTTAAATACGCCCGAATAAATAAGATAAGCCAGTTTAGTGGAGGCAATTCCAACCCCTGCGCCAGCCACAACATCACTAAACCAGTGTTTATTATTATACATCCTCAAGTATCCTGTCATTCCGGCCATGGCATATCCGGCCCATCCTATCAATGGCGAAATATTTCTGTATTCCATCCTAAGAAATTCCGCTGACGCAAAGGCTTCAGTTGTATGTCCTGATGGGAAGGATGAGTAGGCTGATCCATCGGGTCGTAACTCATGTGAAAAATGTTTTGTTGGAATAACGATTGCATTCAGCACGACATTAGAAAATAAATAAATAATCGAAGCATCTTTTAAAGAATGCGCACCCTTGATTCCAGCGCCATTCATACCTAACGCAATCACTCCCGGCGCGAATTGCAAATAATTATCTACATGATTTTTATTTGCAAGATTACCAGGTAAAACATGTCTTTGAATTTTTGTATTCAAAGTCAGTAATGAATGATTGTGTAGTGCAAGTACACCATAACCGATAAAACCTGCGGGTATAATGAATGTCGTTGCTTTAATTTTTGTCGGAGTATTAATCAATAATTCACTTGAATCTTGAGAAAACCCAACTCCAGAAAAAATTATCATCAGGACCGTAATTAAAAATGCTGCTTTTTTCAATGGCGTTTTATTAAGTGAATAGATTGTTTGAGATTAATAAATATCCAACATGTTACTGGCATAAGATACTTTATGGTGCCTCATGGTAGTAATTTTTCCGGATAAATAACCCACGGCTATCGCTAACGGGTAATCGCTCATCCAGTGTACTTCAGTGTTCATCATTGCCCATCCGGTCAGACCAATTAAAGAATATCCCAAAGGTTTAATCCATTTTTTTTCGGGATAGTCTTTTGTTAATACGGTTATAGTTGCCACCAATGTAGCCAGATGTCCGGAAGGAAAAGCATCATAGGTGGGGGTATGGGTTTGATAAGATTTGAAGGAAGGAAGGGGAGCCCATTTGCCCCCTGGTGCAGTTGACTTAAAAGGGCTTTCTCTGCCTGAAATTCTCTTTAAAATCTGAGTTGTAACACCCATTGTAGCAAAAGTTTCCGTAAGGTCATAACAGGTTTGAACTGCCCTGTAATCATGTTTTATTTTGCCGTATATCCATAGTCCTCCGGCAATCATCATACTTGTTCCGCCTTCACCCAATTGGTATAATCCTGAGTTTACATTTTGCGGAATTTTGATAATTTTGGTTTTTCCAACATGTAAAGCGTTAATATATTTAGTTGTGGGGTCAAGTCCAGCTTGTGCACTGCTTCTTTTTACCCAATTTATAATATCCTGATCTTTTAATTGTATTAAGTAAGTGCCTGCTGTTATCCCTGCCATCATTATCCAGTCTTTTTTATAAAATGGACTTTTGGCAATATAAAGCATATCTCCGGGTATGAAACTGAGGCTTTTAAGCAAGTTAGGTTTTGCAAAATATAGGGGAACTACAGTACCAAAATTAATGCTGTCTTTTATCTGACTGTTAGCAAAATTGTTGGTCAGCATTAGAGCAAATAATATGATCAACCATTTTCTAAACATATCGGCTCATAAAGTTGATGGATAGAATTAAGCAGTCCCCATTTTCTTTAAGTGAAGTGTGTGGGAAATTACTGCGTCTCTCATTCGCTTGTATTCTATATATTTTACATCAAACTCTTCGCACGTCTTCTTAATGATTTTACTGATGGCAGGATAATGCACATGGGAGATTCTTGGAAAAAGATGATGTTCAATTTGGAAATTTAATCCTCCCACCAACCATGAAAGCAATTTGTTTCTTGTAGCGAAATTTGCAGTAGTTTGTATTTGGTGCAATGCCCACTCGTTCTCAATATCGTTGCTATCCTGAGGTACAGGAAAGGCTGTTTCTTCAACAGTATGAGCCAACTGAAATACGATACTCAATACAAATCCCGCAAACATACTAAGCGTTAAGAATCCTATTAGCCAGTCAGCAAATCCTACCATGTATATTGGAATAACAATCATTGCCATGTAATATCCAATCTTAGCCATCCAAAAAGCAAAATGATCAAACGTACTTAATTTTTTGATGGGAACTTCACCAATTTTTTTTCTGAAATATTTTTGATAATCTGTTGCAAAAACCCAAATGATTAAAAGAAAACTATACAAAAACCAAACATAGATATGTTGAAAGCGATGAATGGAATGTTTTTTTTGTGTTGTGCACATGCGAAGCAGGGGTTTGATTTCAATATCATCATCCACTCCATCGATATTTGTATAAGTATGATGAATGATATTATGTTTGTTTTTCCACATCAACATACTTGCCCCGAGACCGTTTACTGAAAATGCGGCTATTTTATTCCAGAATTTACTATTGCTAAAACTCTCATGACCTCCATCGTGCATCACATTGAATCCAATGGCAGCGGTCAATCCACCCATTATAATACATTCTGTAATTGCCATTAAATTGTTGGGTGTGAAAAACACCAGATGGACATATAATGCGATATATGTTGTCCAAAGCAATATGGCTTTGAAATACAAAGAAAAATTGCCTGTCTGATTGATTTTATTTTCTGTAAAATACTGCTGAACTCTTTTTTTTAACTCCTGGTGAAAATTAGAATTTTTATTGTTTCTGAATTTAGGTGTAATCATGTTTATGAATGAATTTAAGTATGTTAAGTATTTTGTTGTACAAGTGAATCAAGGTTTTTCAAACCAATTTTTTTAACTGATATAAAGCCTTCGCCATATTGTACACCAATTTTTTTACCGGCAATTTTGTTGATGCTGATAAGATGTTCTAAAAATTCCGGCCTGGAAATATATGTTTCAGGTCCATCCATCTCTGGATTATGAAATTGTGTTTTGTATGCTTTTATGGAAGCAATCTTCATTTCAAAAACAGTTGAAATGTCATAAATGAAATCTGGTTCAAGTTGTCTATCCTGTATGTATTGAAAAACGTATTTAGGGCGCCATGGATTTTGGTGCTTTTCTTCTTCCACTGTTTCAATTTTAGACAATCCTGATAAAAAGCAGGCATCTGCAACCAGTTGAGAGGCTCTGCCATGATCGGGGTGTCTGTCTTCAGGGGCATTACATACAACGATTTCGGGACGGTATTTTCGTATAGATTGGATAACTTTTAACTGACTTTCTTTATTGTTCATGAAAAAACCATCGGGCAGTTGTAAATTTTCTCTGATATCTAATCCAAGAATGATGGAAGCCTGTGCAGATTCTTCATACCTGATTTTAACCGAGCCTCTTGACCCCAATTCTCCTTCGGTTAAATCTATGACTCCCGTTTTCTTTCCGAGCTGCTTTTCCATTAACAATAGACCAGAACAACTTAGTTCAATATCGTCCGGATGAGCGCCAAATGCAAGGATGTCTAGTTTCATTTATTATTGAATAGATACAATAGAATGCAATTTAACTCATAAATGCCTTAAGTAGCGCTATGTGGAATAGATGTGAAGTAAAATATTTGGTAAATGTTACAGCGATTGTTTTTTAGATATATCATTATATCCATATAATCTTTGGACTTCCTGTACAATTCTTTCAATTACCATATCCTCGTTTTTGGGGTCGTAAGGTTGTTTTAAATTGCTTTCAAAAAAGAATGCAACTGTCTGATACAATCGGGCTGTCAATCCGCCTTTGTATTCTTTGATGATTTCGTAACAATTGTTTCCTGTTTCTCTGTTAATCAATTTCATCAATATTTTTCCCTGATAAATGGTCAAATTAGTGAGGGGAGTGGTAAATTCTTTTTTTAACTCTCTGTCCCTTGAATTGATATACTTTCTTCTGTCTGATTGTTTTACGATGTTTTCAAGTTTTGCATTGATATCATTTAAAATTATGCCGGCTTTTCTTGCATAAGGATATGTTACATACACGGCGTTTCTTAATCTGTTATATTGAGCCAACGTTCTTTTTTGTTGTTCAGTCAGTGTGCTGTAAACGTATAAATTGGACAATACTGAATAAGGTATGGTATCACCATTGTATATTATTGCGGTTGTTTTTAAGGTATCATGTATGGATTGCTGAGCTGTTGTGGCATTGCTGAATGTAATGAATGCAAAGACACTCATAGGTAGGACAATATGCTTCAAGTTTACATTCATCATTGTAAAATTATAAAAATCAATTTTGTTTTTATACAACAATAACTGAATTGTAACCTTTACAATATGTTAAAATGAAAATGCTGACTTTATGGCTACCAATCAATTGGCGAATAAAAACATATAAATTAATCCGGAAGATATGATTGTCAGAATTATAATTGACAATATTCCTGATAAATTCATCTTCTTGATCATGCTGATGAAAATACCAATCGACATGATAATGAGGCCTAACCAAACCAAATTTATAAAAGGAAAAATGTAGGATTTTACAGTAATGAAATCTATCAGACTTTTAGATTCTTTTATTCCAATTTTTATTTTTCGGCCTTCACTCACTCCTATGAATTTAACAAAAAGGTTTTGTGCATAAACAGTATCATCTATTTGCTGCAAACCCAAACTATCTGCTATCACAATAGGTGTGGCTTTATAGTGCATACTGTCGTTGCTTACGAAAGTGATATCAGCCATCAGTGCAATATCGTTATCCTTAAAATGATATTTTTCATTTTTGGGATTTTTGCTCACTTTATTCAATACAAAATATCCGTTACTGTAAAATCCTTTTTCTCCCTCAGCAATATTTGTTTCCCTGAAAGATGCAGTATCTGAATTGTTATCTCCGTTTAATGCAAATGATATGTAAGTGAAAATGTCTTTTGTGAGAAACGATTTTGTATCCGGATTGCTGCTCATGTTGTTATCCTTCATCAGATATACATCCGGTTTTAGAATGAATTTTTCATTCGTTTTATCTTTTTTGCTTTGAAATTCCAGTGCATAAAACTTTCTTCCCTTTTCATTCCCGGCTGAATCTTTCAAATAAGTTACATTGTATTCTCCCATTCTTGTAGGCATTTCTCTGATAAGTGTCAGATTCTCGGTAGGATTGTCCTGTTTTTTACTCATCGGGTCTATGGAAGCAGGGATATTGATTCCATTAACCTTGCTGTCACTTATAACGATTTTATTGCTGCTTGATATGAGAATCCCAATAATCATGATGGCAAACCCCGCATGCGATATGGAACCTCCGTCATGACTCAATTTGTTTTTTAAACCGGTTCTGATATACATTGCATTTGCTACAAATGAATATATCATGCAGAAAGAAGCCGTATATATTGCTCCCAAAAATCCTGCTCCGTGTTTGTAAAATGTATAAGGATATACAATCGAAAGCCCAATGGTAAGTAAAGCAGCTACCAATGTGGGGTATATGATTTTTCGAATAAAAAATTTTCTTGGTGTGGATTTGTATTTCAGGTATTGTGAGAATGCTGTTATTAATCCGAGGATGACTGCCACCAATATCATCACTTTATTATACAGAAATTCCGGATCTTCAGGCAATGCCAAAGGACCTCCATGAATTTTAGTGATCAGGTCGCTCAATAATGGCATTTTAC
>CANFOP010000097.1 GCA_947448685.1 Chitinophagaceae bacterium
GAAACAGCCAATTTATGTAGCATAATGGCTTCTGAATTAGGCATGAATCCCAAGTTAGCAAAAAGAGCAGGATTGCTGCATGATATTGGAAAAGTTCCTGATGAAGAAACTGAATTGAGCCATGCTTTATTAGGTGCCAAATTAGCAGAGAAATATGGCGAAAACCCCGCCGTTGTAAATGCTATTGGAGCTCATCACGATGAGATGGAAATGAAATTTGTTATCTCCCCCATTATCCAGGCATGTGATGCCATCAGTGGCGCAAGACCGGGTGCACGAAGGGAAATCATGCAACAATATATCCAGAGGATTAAAGACCTTGAAAACCTTGCATTGGCATATCAGGGTGTTGAAAAAGCCTACGCCATACAAGCGGGACGTGAATTAAGGGTGATTGTTGAGGCAGATAAAGTAACTGATAATGACAGTGAAAAACTAAGTTTTGAAATTGCTCAAAAAATTCAAACAGAAATGACTTTCCCTGGCCAAATTAAAGTAACAGTAATCAGAGAAAAAAGAGCCGTAAACATTGCAAGGTAAATGACTGATTAACAAGTTGATATGATGCTTCTTACTGTTTTTTTATATTAATTTAAAAAAACACATATAAGTCTGCAGAAAATTTTCCACTTTAATCATTAAATTTTAAAAATTTACACTTACCTTTGCCGTCCGATAAAAAACAAAGAACATGAACGCTATTGATTTTGTACACGAACAATTAACTCAGAAAGCAACTCTTCCAGCATTCAAGGCTGGTGACAATATCACTGTAAACTATAAAATACAGGAAGGAAACAAGGAACGTATCCAAAGTTTCAAAGGAGATGTTATTAAACGTCAAGGAACGGGTGCTACAGCCACTTTCACTGTTCGTAAAATGAGTGATGGTGTTGGTGTTGAAAGACTTTTCCCTGTATTTTCTCCTAATATTGAAAGCATTACTTTAAACAAGGTTGGCCGCGTAAGACGTGCTAAACTTTATTTCTTACGTGAAAGAAGCGGTAAAAGTGCACGTATTAAGGAAAAAAGAATGGCTGTGGGTGCAAAGACCAAATAATTACAACAATTCAACAAGAAACATATTAAGCGAGAATCCTGGATTTTCGCTTTTTTATTTCCCAAATTTTAACTTTCTTATTGCGGTAAACCCAATTGGATGAATTTATTTCAATTATCTTTGCACTTCAATACTTTAAATTATGTTACACACTACATTATTATTATCAATGCCCGGGGGCAGTGAATGGTTGTTGGTTTTGTTGGCCGTATTATTGTTTTTCGGTGGTAAAAAAATCCCTGAATTAATGAGAGGAGTAGGTAGAGGAATCCGTGAATTTAATGACGCAAAAAACAATGTCAAGAATGAAATTGAAGAAGGAATGAATGATAAAGATAAAGATCGGGAAATCATAGAGTTGAAAAAACAATTGGCTCAAAAACAAGCGCAGGAATTACCAAAATAATATTGAGGGCAACCAACCCTTTTACATGCTGACATACTTTCTTTTTCTGTGCTCAATTTTTGGGTAACGAATTCAGAAAATATGTCAGCATTTTTTTCAAGTGAACCATTGTTCAGTTAATGAACATTCAGACTTTCATCATAAAAACATAAAAAATTCATCGCATAATTTTTCTGCAAAAAAAAATTATCTACAAAAAACTGATGAATCGATGCAATGAAAATAACATTTAAATATCTTTTGTTTTTTACTATTGCATTTTTTTTTGAAAAATACAATGTAGTACATGCTGCCAGTAATATAAACTTTTTATGTTCAGATACCAATGTAAACAGAATGTCTGTTAATGAAGCAGTAATTGATGCTGTGATAAATGACAACAATACTCCCGCTAAAGAAAAGGTAAATATAATCGAAGATTTTACCAAATATGGTTTTAGAAATCTTTTTAAAGACTTTAGTTATAATCCATCTTTACCATATTCATCTCAGGTAAATCCCCATGCAGAAGTTTATATGAGCGACTATTTAAAATCACATGGAGCAGGCTTACTTACAATGAAAAAATTTGCAATCCCGTACTTTAATCTAATTGAAAACATTTTTAAAGAATATGGTTTGCCGATAGAGTTAAAATATTTGGCAGTCATTGAAAGTAATTTGAAAACAAATGCGACGAGTTATGTGGGAGCCGCAGGGCCATGGCAGTTCATGCCTGAAACAGCCCGAAATTTTGGTTTGCAAGTAAACAATAATAATGACGAACGACGCGATTATTATAAAAGTACACATGCCGCAGCAAGAATGTTATTAAAATTATACAAACAAATGAATGATTGGCTTTTGGTAATTGCAGCCTATAACGGAGGACCAGAAAGAGTTTTCACCGCAATCAATAAAGCTGGCTCCAGAGATTTTTGGAAACTTCAATATTTTTTGCCATTGGAAAGTAGAAATCATGTTAAGAAATTTATTGCCACCCATTACACCATGGAGTCAAAGAATCTGGATTTTTACAGCCAAGGTAAAAATGAAAACAACAGACAAATTACTTTCGATGAATTTCGCAAACTTGATAGCCAGAAAATTTCAGGAAAATACAATGCAGAAGTTATTACCAAACACCTCTCCATGAAAATGAACGAATTTGAAAAATACAACCCTGCATTCAATAAGGAAATCATGCAAAAAGGAATTTATCTGCTGATGTTGCCTAAAGAAAAAATGAACATCTTTCTGTCAAAAAAGTATGACATTCTGCATGAATGTGTAGAAATGATTTTGGATAATGGAAGATAATATCATCCAATGATGTAAAATTTTGAAAATATATCCGACTTTTATTTATTGTTACAAAGCACTATTTTTTCTTTTTCTTTGTACGATTTAAAATCAAATTATCGTCGCAGGTTTTTTTAGTATTATAAGAAAACAATTTACCTTCAAGCGTAGTGTTCATTTTCTCTATATATCCATTCACAATGGTTTTGCTTCTTCCGGGACCATTAACAACACTGAAAAAATGTTTACAAGTTGAATTTGGTTTAAAATCTTCTGTGTTTTTGATAATATAAGTACCTATTCGCGTTCCCGGAGAATCACATTTAGCCTTTGTACTACTAATGATTGAAGCATTTCCTGATCCAGGACCTGGTCTTGCAAGTTGATTGACGAATCTGTATGCGATATCATTTATTACAACCACATCATGTGGTTTAGTGATAGACACATTAAATGGCGTTTGATTGGTCTTTAATTGTGAACTGCCTTTTACATAACTAAAACTTAGTGTTCCTCCATTGGTAATGGATGTGTCAAACCCCAGACCAAACTGAAGATTAGCCAATTCAAGCGGCATAGAACCTGTGCTTAAAAGATATACATCGAACTGGTATGTTTTTGAATCCGGTTGAGATTCATTGGTAACAAACATTTCATAAGTAGGATTTTGTGCCCTGGAAATCAAACCTGTCAATAAATAAAAGACTATAAAAAGAGCGCGGGTGAAACTATTTGTATTTTTCATAAAAAATTGATTTTCTGTTTTTTTACACATTAGAGTCTATACAAACTTACAGAAAGTAATAAGAATATACATTCAATTTTTAAAAGATTCAATTCAGTGAGATGGTATTTTTTGTGCTATTTCATTCAAATATCTTCTTAATGGCTTCCACTTTTAACAAACTCTCTTCGTATTCCTTTTGCGCATCCGACTGAAATGTAATTCCACCGCCGGCGTTGAAGGAAAGATATTTTTTACTTTCATTGTAAAATAGACTCCTTATTACCACATTAAAATCAAAATCTCCATTGGGATCGATATATCCTATAGAGCCTGAAAACAATCCTCTTGGAAGCACCTCATATTGTTCTATCAATTCCATTACTCTTTTTTTAGGAGCACCTGTCATAGAACCCATGGGATAACAGGCTTCTATCATTTCTGTCCAATGAATATCATCATCCACTTTTCCTTCAATGGTGCTAATCATTTGATAAACCTGGGGATAAGCATACACTCCAAAAAGTTCTTTTACCTGTACTGACCCTTCTTTACAAATTTTACTCAAATCGTTTCTAACCAGATCGACAATCATTACATTTTCGATACGGTCTTTTGCACTTTTGAATAATGTTTGTCTTGCTTCATCATCTTTTGATTGATTATCTGACACACGCTTGATAGTTCCCTTGATTGGTTGAGATATGAGCGTGCTGCCTGATTTTTTTAAAAACCGCTCGGGACTTGCACTAAGACAATATTTATCTTCCAATTTGTAAAATGCAGAAAAGGGATTAGGTGAAATATCATTTAAACAATTATAAATAAATAAAGGATCTATCTCCGCATTTGATGAAAAAAAATGCTGACAAAAATTGATTTCATAGCAGTCGCCTCTTTTTATATGATATTGTAGTTTGTCCATCACTTCCAAATAGGCATTATGTGTAATGCTATTTTCTATTGTAACGGAAGTTTGAATTTGGCAGGTGACAGTATCAGATTGAGCATTAATATCAACAAATATTTTTTCTGGAGAGGTTGTTTGAGATGAAATTTCTACATTTCTGTTATTGACTCGAATAACATGTTCGGGAATAAAAAAATATGCTGGAGGAAAGCCGATTTCCTCTTTTGAATTGGATGGATAATTCAAATGACCAAACAACCATGATGGGTTGTTGAGTTGACTGAATCGCTTTAGTTCCTGAAAAATCTCATTGTTGTCTGGTTGAACAAAATTCATGAATCCGGCTGCGAGTAAACAATCAAATGAATTATTATCAGAAGGGTAATTATTATTATCCAACAAACAAAAAATGTTGAATCGGTTGGTCCAATTCAACATTTTATTTTTAAAAGATTTTAAATCAGTTACAAGAAAAGTTTGGTTTAAATTTTCCACCGGGTAAATTAAAAATCATCGTCATCAAATCCACCATCTCCCATATCATCATCAAACAATCCTAAATCTTTAAAGTCGTCGTCGTCATCATCAAATCCACCTTTTGATGGCTTTTTGGGAGAAGATTTTTTTATTTTTGATTTAGGGAGGTCAAATTCTTCAAAATCCGGATCCCAACTATCATCTTCTTCTACTTTATCCCAATCATCATTGATATCCACATCATCATCGTCGTCGTCATCATCCATTTTCTTTTTGCTGCTTGCTTTTTTTGATTTGGGAGTTTCATCAAAGTCCTCATCTTCCAAATCATCCTCTTCTGACTTGGATTTTTTAGAAACTTTTTTTGGAGCAGCCGTTTTAGCTGGTGCTGCCTTTTTTGAAACTGTCTTTTTAGGTTTGTCTGATTTTGTTGCCATAACTAAAAGGATTAGAGATGTAAATTTTCCACGAGTTTTTCAATTAGCCAAAAATTTTGGAAACTTTTTTTTAAATAATTTTTTAAACGGATACAATTTGATCAGTTCCCGGACCATTGCTGACATATTCAATTGAAATGCCTAAAAATTCATTGATATATTGAATGTATGACTTCATTTTTTCAGGCATTTTTTCATATATTCCAATTTCAGTTATATTCGAATTCCATCCATCAAAGGTTTGATAAACCGGTTGAATTTCAACATGATTCATTTGAAAAGGAACCATCGCTGTTTTTATTCCATTTACCATGTAACCATTGCAGACTTTCAGTTCTTGCATAGAATCCAATACATCTGCTTTTGTCATGACTATTTTTGTCACACCATTGATCATACATGCAAACTGAAGTGCTACCAAATCTATCCAACCGCAGCGTCTAGGCCTGCCCGTTGTACTTCCAAATTCATTTCCGGCATTTCTGATAAAATCACCTGTACTATCTGCTAATTCTGTAGGAAAAGGTCCGCTTCCAACGCGTGTACAATATGCTTTGGTTATTCCAATCACTTCTTTTATTTTCTGGGGAGCAATTCCCAAACCTGAACAAACACCTGCACTGATGGTGTTGCTGCTTGTTACAAAAGGAAATGTTCCAAAATCAACATCCAGCATTGTACCTTGTGCACCCTCAGCTAATACTCTTTTCCCATTTTTAATTTTGTCATTGATAAAATATTCACCATTAACAATATTGAGTGTTTTTAAAAATTCTATCGCATCAAAGAACTCCTCTTCCCATTTTACGATATCTTCCTGAAAATGATATGTATCCAATAACTGCTGATGTTTCATTCTTAATTTGATATACTGGGTTGTAAAGTTTTTCTCCAATATGTCACCTACTCTCAACCCATTTCTTCCTGTTTTATCCATGTATGCAGGGCCAATTCCTTTTAAAGTGCTTCCGATTTTTTCATCACCTTTCGAAATTTCACTTGCTTTATCAAGCGCTCGATGCGTAGGTAAAATCAACTGTGTTCTTTCACTGATGAATAAATTTTTGGTAACATCGACACCCAATGCAATCACAGATTCACATTCCTTTTTAAGTGTAACAGGATCCAATACTACTCCATTTCCTATCAAATTAATTTTATCTGAATGAAAAATACCACTTGGAATTTGATGCAGTACAATTTTTTTACCGTTTACAAAAAGGGTATGACCTGCATTTGGTCCGCCCTGAAACCTTGCTATCACATCATATTTCGATGCAAAATAGTCTACCACTTTTCCTTTGCCTTCATCTCCCCATTGTAAGCCTAAAATAACGTCTACCATTTTATTTTTTATTAAAATTTAATTACTTTATCTTTTGATTTTGTGTGTTGCAAAACGAACAGTTGCTTTCAATTACAAATTGGATAGGTTAAGCGACTTTCAACAGACTTAATTTTGATGAACTGAATTTTCGTGTTGCATAATCCAATGTCACTTCAAATTGAGCCACTTTTTTTGATGGAAGTTCGTACATGGCATCCGTTAGTATACTTTCACAAATGCTTCTTAATCCTCGAGCTCCCAATTTATATTCCAATGCTTTTTCCACCATGAAATCAAAAACTTCGGGTTGAAATTTCAATGCTATTTCCTCCATTTCGAACAAACGGGTAAACTGTTTAATCAATGAATTTTTAGGTTCTGTCAAAATATTCCTTAGTGTTTCTGCATCCAAAGGATTTAAATAGGTCACAACAGGTAATCGACCCAGCAATTCAGGTATCAACCCGAATTGTTTCAGATCTACGGAGTTTACAAATTGCAACAAATTGTTTTCTTGAAAATCCTGCAACTCTTTATTTACGTTAAATCCGATTGCATTTGTATTTACACGACGTGCAATGATTCGGTCAATTCCATCAAATGCTCCACCGCAAATAAATAATATGTTGTGTGTGTTTACTTTAATTAATTTTTGCTCAGGATGCTTTCTGCCTCCCTGAGGGGGAACCAGCACTTCGCTTCCTTCCAGCAATTTCAGTAAACCCTGCTGTACACCCTCTCCGCTCACATCTCTTGTAATA
>CANFOP010000098.1 GCA_947448685.1 Chitinophagaceae bacterium
AAATATAGTTAAAAATATATCGCCCATAAGTCTTTATGGCATGAGTTTTCAAACGGCTACTATTCAATTTATAGAGTCATTAAAACAAAAAAATAGGATAAAAATTAATTTTACAGAGTTGGATGAAATTGTGTGCACTTCCGAACAGGACAATCATTTGTTTCGTATTTTACAAGAAATAATTTTGAATACCATTAAACATGCCAATGCCAGTATACTTGATATTGAAATTTCAAAATCTGGAAAATTTATATTGGTCAGGACATCTGACGATGGAATAGGCTTTAACTATTATGAATTGTCAAAGAGAGGTTATGGCTTATTAAGTATAGAGAGTAAGGTTCAGTATTTAAAGGGCGTAATTAAAATAAACGATCAGAATAAAAAGGGGGCTCAATTCAATATTAGAATTCCAATATCGTGAATATTGTGTTTAATACTTTTTTAAAGTGAAGATTCGTTTTGTAAAATTGAATAATAAACTTGTTTAATTTTTAGGGGCTTCTTTTTTGGGAACTGCAGCGGATTGCTTTGATTTGCTTTGATTTGTGGGTTTATTTTTGTCAGTTACTTCTTTTGATTTATTATTCCCTTTAGAAATGATTACAGCATTTTCATTTTTAATCAATGATTCTTGTACTTCTTTCTTTAATAATACTTTCTTGTGCAAGTTGGGTGACATTGTTTGAGCGGAAACAATCATATAGAAACCCAGCATCAAAAAAGTAAATAAAATTATTTTTTTCATTTGGAAAACTTTTAATTTTTGTAGAAATATTCTTGCGAAAATAATTATAGGTAATTAATTAAAACATTATTAAGTGGAAATTAATAAAATCAATTCAAAATTCAGTTTTTTTTATGCAAAAACATAAAAAAAGAGGATTCTCAAAATTTGCTTGAAAAATCCTCTTTAGTACCGGGGAGCAGACTTGAACTGCCGACCTCAGGGTTATGAATCCTGTGCTCTAACCAGCTGAGCTACCCCGGCATGGGGTTAATATGGGGTGCAAAAGTATAAAATATTACCAACTTTTAAAAGAAAAAGTATAATAATTAATCCAATTACTAAACCAAATTGCATCAATAGGTTTAAATATTCTATGTTTTGAACAAATAATCTTCAAAAGACTATATAAAAAAAGGCCATTGAATAATGGCCTTTTAAACAAATGTTTTTAAAGATTAATTCTTAATGAATTTAATGACTTGTTTATTACCGGTTTCATCAAATATGCTTATAAAATAAACTCCAGGTTGTAAACCATCAACATCAATTTTGTTTGAAAGAAGTTTGCCGCTTAAAACTTTTTGTCCAGCATTATTGGTTATTTTATACAGGCTTCCTAAAATATTTGACGATTGTAACGTAATAAAGTTTTTTGTGGGATTTGGAGAAAGGGTAATATATTTCGTTTCATCTAAGTTCAATTCAACAATTTTGCTGTTCACTTTTTCTGTACTCATATCAACTGCTACAATTCTGTAGAAGTTTTTACCGGCTTTTGGATATGTTTGATTGAATGAATATGCAGTTCTTGTATTTGAATTTTTTGCTGTGACTTTCCCTAGGCTGGTGAAGTGAATTCCATCTGTACTATTTTCAATGGAGAAATAATCAGTACTTATTTCAACTTCTGTAGCCCAACTTATTTTCACCCCTGATGTAGATTTTTGTGCTGAAACTGCAGAGAAAATAACCGGAGTGGTAGTACTTTCTGTAACAGTAATATTTACTGAGGGTGCAGGGCTGTCACCTCCTGTACCACCAGTGCCGTTTACTGCCATACCTTCTGCGTAAAATTTAACGCTTCCTGATCCTACTGCAGGTGCAGTCCAGGGAAGATTCAATGTGTAAGAAGAAGTTGGAGTGGTTGCTGAAGCGGTTCTTGCTGATGTTTGTTCAATGTAATTTCTACCACCTACGGTGTGATTTGCTGTACCGGTAGGCATGGTGCCCCAAGTATTGACATTTACATTTCCGGTTGCTTTGGCAGCCATTACGCAAAATGAATATTTGGGACTTCCCGAAGCTGCAGTTATTTTCATTTGCAGCGTATATGCGGCACCGGGAGTGTATTGTGTTACAGGTGAACTTCCGCTTAATAGCGTTAGTGTTGTAGTAGGATTAAAAGAGCCACCTCCATGACAATTGGAACAGGTTCTACCGGAATTATCCCAGGATGCACCTGTTAATCCACCTCCTGTGTTAGACGCACCTCCACCAGGATAATTCAATGCAGATACAAAAGTGCAATGAGATAATTTGTTGTAATTAAAACTAAAAGACACAATGCCGATAGAAATAATCAACACAGTTAAAAGTAAAATTTTACGATTCATTTTTAATGATTTAGAGATGAAAGTATGTTTTTTAAAAATTATTATAAAATGAATCGGTTTACTATTTGTTAAATTTCTGCAAAATATTTGTGGAAATAGGGGATAGTTTCTATTCCTTTATAAAAATTTGCTATATCATATTTTTCATTTGGACTATGTAAATTGTCACTGTCGAGGCCAAATCCCATAAAAACGATTTTTATACCCAGTTCTTTTTCAAATAAAGCACAGATTGGAATACTGCCACCGCCACGAACAGGAATAGGTGTTTTTCCAAATGTCGCTTCCATCGCTTTAGCAGCTGCTTTGTAGGCTTTACTATCAATAGGTGTCATATATGGTTCTCCGCCATGATGAAGAGATGCTTTAAGTGTCACATAGGACGGAGTAATTGAATGAAGATGGTTTATCAGCAAATCAGTCATCTTTTGTGAGATTTGATTTGGGACCAGTCTCGCAGATATTTTTGCATAAGCCTTTGATGGAAGAACCGTCTTAGCACCTTCACCTGTATATCCACCCCATATTCCGTTCAATTCGAGTGTTGGTCTGATACCTGTTCTTTCATTTGTTGTATATCCTTTTTCTCCCCATAGTTCTTTAACACCAAGGTCATCGGCATATTCCTTTTCATTAAAAGGAGCCTGAGCCATTAAATTCCTCTCTTCAGGCGTTGCAATAGCAACATCATCATAGAATCCGGGAATTGTGATGTGATTGTTCTCGTCGTGCAATGAGGCAATCATTTTGGCAAGAATGGTAATCGGATTGGCAACAGCACCTCCGTAAACACCACTGTGTAAATCACGGTTTGGACCGGTTAACTCAACTTCAATATAACTTAATCCCCTTACTCCGATATCAATACTTGGTGTGTCCAGACTGATCATTGCACTATCACTTATTAATACACAATCTGCTTTTAGGAGTTCTTTATTTTCAGCAACAAATTTTCCCAAATTAGGAGAACCAACTTCTTCTTCGCCTTCAATACAAAACTTAACATTGCAAGTAAGTGTGTTCGTTTGAACCATTGTTTCAAAAGCTTTTACATGCATATAAACCTGCCCTTTATCATCGCAACTACCTCTTGCAAAAATTTTCCCATCAAAGATTGTTGGTTCAAAAGGAGGATGATTCCAAAGTTCCAAAGGTTCTGCTGGCTGAACATCATAATGTCCATATACTAACACCGTTTGTTTGGAAGGGTCAATTATTTTTTCACCATAAACGATAGGATGACCTGCTGTAGCATATATCTCAACCTTATCCGCTCCGGCTTCCAATAATCTTTTTTTAATTGTTTCGGCACAATGAATCATGTCGTCTTTGTGTTCAGTTTTAGCACTGACACTCGGTATTCGTAATAATTCAAAAAGTTCTGACAAGAATCTGTCTTTATTTTTTTCCTGATATTCTTTCCAAACTTGCATGGTAATGTGTTTTTAAATTTTATTGAAGAAGGCTACAAAAGTAAAGTTTATTACAACATTATTATGTTATAATATTTTTTAAAGGGAAGTCGAAAATCAATGATTATGTACCATGATTTTTACCTGACAAACGAAACAGCCCTTAATTTCATCTATTTTACAAGATGACATTAAGGGCTCAATGTTCACAAAAATGGAATAGTTGAATTGTCACTTTCAAAGTGTTTCA
Source organism: Chitinophagaceae bacterium (assembly GCA_947448685.1). Taxonomy (GTDB): domain Bacteria; phylum Bacteroidota; class Bacteroidia; order Chitinophagales; family Chitinophagaceae; genus Ferruginibacter. Next base: position 4,006 of record CANFOP010000098.1, read on the forward strand.
AAGCGAAGTTTTACATAGTTCCAGTTTACCAAACTCCACCAATTTTCTATGTATTCCGCCCTTCTGTTTTGGTATTTAAGATAATAGGCATGTTCCCATACATCCAAACAAAGAATGGGAGTGCCTTTAATTTCCACTGATGGTGAGTCCATTAAAGGATTGTCTTGATTTTGAGTGCTTCCGATTTTGATTTCGCCATTGGAATTTTTGTATAACCATGCCCATCCACTACCAAATCTGTTTTTGGCAGCATCTGTAAATTGTGATTTGAAATTTTGAAAAGTTCCGAAATTCTTTTCAATTACTTTCAAGAAAGAATCATCGGGTTTATTGTCTGGAGATTTTGTTTGCATACATTGCCAGAACATTTCATGATTATAATGACCACCTGCATTATTTCTAACTTTTGCTGAATATTTGGAAATATTTGAAAGCAATGTTTCAACTGATTTCGTAGTGTCAATATTTTCTGTGATGGCAGCTTCTTTTAAATTTTTTGAATAACCTGCCGCATGCTTCGAGTAATGTATTTCCATAGTTGTAGCATCAATAATGTCTTCCAACGCATCGTACTTATAAGGTAAAGGCTTTTGGTCAAATCCAGTTATTAAAAGCGTTGAATAATCTTTTTTATCAACTTCAAATGATGAAAATGATTCTGCAATTCCCTTCGTTCCAATAGCCAAAACTGCCGCTCCAGTGAGCGATGACTTTAGAAAATCTCTTCTGTTGTTTGAATTATTTTTGTTCATGACGATAAGTATTTACAGGTTTATAATAACTGAATGAAGTTATAAAATTATGTTTTCTTTTTTTTGAATAGACGCTGATAAAATTCGATATTGAACAACTGAGAGTCATGCATGGACTTGTAGGTTAGAAAACAACCGACCGGAAATAAAGTGAAGACAGGAAGCCACATGCCAACTAAAGGAGATACCACATTTTCATTGGCGAATTTTTCGCCAAAAATCATTAACAAGTGAAACAATAAGAAAAATATGATGGCAACAACCAAAGGCATACCTAACCCTCCTTTTCTGATAATGGCTCCTAGCGGAGCTCCAATGAAAAATAATATAAGACATGACATAGACATTGAAAACTTACGATGCCATTCTATTTGATGAAGTTTTGTTTCTGTATGATTCGACGCTATCTCCGATTGATAATTGATGAGGTTGTTTTTAATCGTCGAAATTTTATTGTAGGCTAATAGTCTGACTTTGGAGCTTATGGAATCGGGTATAAGTTGATTATAACTTAACAGTGTTCGAGACTGTAGGTTAGTCGCCAGCTTTTTATTTTGTAAAAATTGGTAATTGAATTCATTGTTTTGTTGAACGAACATTTTCTTTTGAATTATCTTTTCTTTTTGTTTTAAAGAATCAATATTCTTGGAAAGTTGTCTGGAACTGAGCATTCTGTAGTTGCCTCTGAACAGGCTGTCATTGGTATTCTGTTTTTTAAGTACACTTACGTCAAATAGTTTTTTGAATTTTTCGAAGTAAAGTCTGGTGAATTCAGTGTTACTGTCCAGTATTCCCCCTTTTTCCTGATAACGATATCCGTTCTCAAGATTGAACTCCAAATAATTCTGGTCTTTTGATATGTTCATCACTCCTTTTTCAGCAATTATGCAATTGTCCTGTACAGGATTAGTTTGGTCAAAAATAATGACATGATGAATGGTTTTTCCGTCATCATCTTTTTTGCTGACTTTGATGGCATAGTTAGGAATATGGGTAAAAAAAACGCCCTCTTTTAAATCAAAGGCAGGTTTTTTAAAATAAATTTCGCTGTAAAGAGTTACAAATTTTAGATTAGCATAGGGTATTACATAATTGGCAAAAACAAATGTGACATAAGAAAGAAAGATTGTCAAAATCATAATAGGCCTCATAAATCTCAACAAGGAAATTCCTGATGATTTAATGGCAACCAATTCAAATCTTTCTCCAAGATTTCCAAAGGTCATAATGGAAGAAATCAAAATCGCTATTGGCATGGCCAAAATCAACATTGAAGCACTGGCATACCAAAGAAACTTACAGATGGTTATGAAATCAAGTCCTTTCCCTACCAAATCATCAATATATTTCCAGAGAGTTTGCATCATCAACACAAAAAAAGCTACAAAAAATGTGATAATGAAAGGACCAATAAATGAACGAATGATAAGCTTGTCTAACTTTTTGATCATAATTTACAGATTGTCTGTAAAATCAATATTGATACAGAGGTTGAATATGAAAAGGTAAAATTAGGTTATTTTAATTGTGAAAGTTGATTTTTGGATTTTTGAATGATGTAATTCCTATTAAAGTTCGATTTTGAAAAAAAATATTTAATTCGAATTATTTACTGGCGGGATGTTTGAATAAATGATTGATTGTGTCTGCAAGTTGAAGTACTGATATCGGAAAAACATCAACTCGAATTACATAAATGAAACGAGGTGGTCGGTTGAAAAACAACAAATATGTTATAATAAATAAACCAGCAAAGTTTATTACACGCATTCGCAAAAGGATGCGGAATTATTAACTTCCAAGACGATGAAAAAGATCTTTAACTTGATATTCCCATAATTGACTTTGGTCTTTAATTTCTTTTTTATCGGCAAAGTCTTTGATGATAAGAATGGTTTGGTTCGTAACTTCTGAACGGTCTATTCTGAATTCGAAGTATTCATCTTTAGCCATATAACTCCAGCGGTATCTTACAAAACTATCCTGTTCTTTTTCTATCAATGTTGCTTTTTCTTCTGTGCCATTCCAAGAAAAACTGTATTCGCCATCTTTTTCATCCACTTTATCAGCAAACCATTCCTGTAACGAGGCAGGGTTTACTAAAAATTCATACAGTATGCTTGGAGAGCATCTGATAGGGTATTCGAGGGTATATAAAACTTTTTTACTCATTATGCTGAAATTATTTGACGGGTTAAATTATCTGTTATTTTTTTTGTTTCAAAATTATAGTTTCAATGAATTTCGAATATATCAGGATTTTTGATATAAATCGTATTCATTGCTCATTTTATTGTTAGATGCAATAATAGAAAAATAATCGACGTAAAGAAATAAATAGCTTGTTTTTTTTGGCGATTCTTTCTGTTTCGGGTATTTATTCTCTAATTCATGATGGAAATCTATAAAAAAATTGACCATTCAACACAATAATAATTTTTTTTTACGTTATAGCATAGAATAAAACCCTATTACAGACAAATCCGTATTAATATATTACCATGCGTCAACTTAAAATTTCAAAATCCATTACCAATCGTGAAAATGACAGCCTTGAAAAATATTTGC
>CANFOP010000099.1 GCA_947448685.1 Chitinophagaceae bacterium
AGCCCTTTCCAAAATGACATAACTGGCATAATCCAAAAACCAGTTTTTATATTGACCACTTACACCCTTGTCACTATGTGTATACTCTTCTTTAACTTTTTTTGTAGCCATTGCTAAAATGATAATTTATTAATCTGCTTTTGAGAAATACTTAACTTCAAAATCTTTCATATTGCCAACTTTACCCTGAACCTCAAATAAATTTTGAGAAATCAATTCTTTTAAACGCCAAAGCAAATAAGACTCAGCGACCATATGCTTTGATTTAGCGATACAATTGTGAATGATTTTATTCCCTTTTTGCCAATCGGGCATAATGTATTTTTTTAATTCGCTGTCGTAACAATCATAACTGTGTTGAGATAATTTCTTTCCTCCTTCAAGAATTCGTATGCCTTTGTTTTCATTACAAAGTTTTGCCCACTCATCAGGATCGACTTCAAATTCGCTTAATGTTATTTCTCTAGCTAATTTTTTAGCCTTTAAAAATTCTTTGGGCGGTATTTCGTGTAAAGTAACAGGATAAAAAATATTTCCCTTGTCGTTTATAAAAGGAAGGTTGTTTAAATATAAAATCATAACTCTACCCTGAAACTCTTTCATAAATGGCAACAGCCAGTAATATCCGCTGACATCATGGGCATTTTGAGCAGCCCAAATCCATATTTTTTCATCTTCATTATTTCGCATCAACTCTACAAGTTCCGAAATAGCAGTATTGTCATCTGAGATGGCATGATTTACCTTTGGTTCAAAATCTCCTCCTGAAAGAACTGTATGCCACCATTCCATCCTTTTTTCAATACCTTCTTTAGAATAAACATTTTCAATCGGCCCAACTGAAAAATCATCTTTGATAATGATTGTTTTACCTGAAAGTGAATCATCCAATGAAATTGCTTGTTCCAGCACTTTCGCATCTTCTTCTTTAAAAACTATATGTACCATATAAATTTAGTTGTTGTCAACAGGTTTAATTAAATAATAAACACAGGTAGTGAGGTAATTTCTGATATATGTCAAATGACGTATTAATTTGAATTGTTTTCTGGCTTTCCAGCCAAATTTATATTCATAAATAGGGTTGAGTAAATAATGTTCTTTTTCAACAACAGTATAGCCAGTAGATTTTACAATATTTTCAAATCTTTCTATAGTTATTTTAGTTTGTTTTATTTCAGCAAATTCTTCTACATTTTCACCGAATATTTTTAGAATCCATTCATAAAGACCAAATGGCAGAAGATGAAAATAGGGCAACTTACTTAGATATTTATTTTTCATTACTTGCTGATGTCCGCCAAATGGCATTTGCCATGGTGGGAACCCGAAGAAAATCATTCCTCCCGGATTTAAGAAAGTTTTCATCCATGCAATCAATTTCGGTTGGTCATGAATATGCTCAATCACATCTTTAAGAATAATCACATCAAATTTTGAAGGAAATTCTGAGTTTACATCTACTTTATAAATATCTTTTGACAAGAAACTAACTTTACCGGATTTTATTTCGTTATCCATCCATAGTCTCGCATTGACCAATCTTATTTCTTCCAATTCTACGCCTACTCCCGTACAACCTATGTCTGTAAAGGCTTTTAATACACCTGCTTCACCACATCCAATTTCTAAAATTCTTTTTTCATTGGAAAAATCCATATGTTTTGCAATAAATGGAATTACATATTTCCTGGTATTTTCAACCTGAATATCAAAATATCGTTTCCTGTCACCGTGAAATTCAAACATACATTTTCTTTTTATTGTTCAATCATATCTAATTCAATTCTTAAATTGTCTATTATGAAGTCCTGTCTTTGAGGCGTATTTTTACCCATATAATATTCCAACAGATTTTGTATGTGTTCTCCTTGCTCCATGATGACAGGTTGTAACTTCATGTCTGTTCCAATGAAACGGGCAAACTCATCAGGACTTATTTCTCCTAAACCTTTAAAACGGGTAATCTCTGGTTTAGAACCTAATTTTTTAACAGCAGCTTGTTTTTCTGTCTCATCATAGCAATAAATAGTTTCTTGTTTGTTTCTGACTCTGAACAATGGAGTTTCCAATACATACACATGACCGTTTTTGACTAAATCAGGAAAAAACTGAAGAAAAAATGTCATGATCAACAATCTGATATGCATTCCATCCACATCAGCATCAGTGGCTATGACAATATTATTGTATCTTAAACCTTCATATCCTTCTTCAATATTTAATGCGTGTTGTAATAAGTTGAACTCTTCGTTTTCATACACCACTTTTTTAGTCAGGCCAAAGCAATTCAAGGGCTTTCCTCTTAAACTGAATACCGCTTGAGTATTGACACTTCTTGCTTTTGTGATGGAACCGGATGCACTGTCACCCTCAGTTATAAAAATAGTAGATTCTTTTTGTTTTTCTAAAATAGTCTCTTTTTCTTTACCAGAAGGTTCATCGTTGTAATGGTATTTGCAATCACGAAGTTTTTTATTGTGCAAATTGGCTTTCTTCGCTCTTTCATTGGCCAATTTTTTAATTCCGGCAAGTTCTTTGCGCTCTCTTTCATTTTGCTCAATTCTTTTCTTTAAAGCATCAGCAGTTGAGGGATTTCTATGAAGAAAATTGTCCAATTCTTTCAACAAAAAATCTGCAATAAAATTTTTCATACTTGGCCCGTTCTCATAAACATTTTGAGAACCAAGTTTGGTTTTTGTTTGACTTTCAAAAACAGGTTCTTGCACCCTAACAGATATGGCAGCACAGATACTGCCTCTGATATCAGCAGCGTCATAATCTTTTTTAAAGAAATCCCTGATTGTTCTTACAAAACCTTCCCTGAATGCTGCCAGGTGTGTTCCTCCCTGAGTGGTGAATTGTCCGTTTACAAAACTGTAGTATTCTTCACCGTATCCGTTACCGTGAGTTAAGGAAACTTCAATGTCTTCACCTTTTAAATGAATGATAGGATATCTTATCTCATCTTCATTGGTTTTTCTTTGTAACAGATCCAATAACCCGTTTTTACTGACATATTTTTTACCGTTCAAGTTCATGACCAAACCAGCGTTCAGGTAACAGTAATTCCAAAACTGGTTGTCTAAATATTCTTCAACAAAATGAAAATTTTTAAATATGGTTTCATCCGGAATAAAAGAAACAAAAGTTCCATTACTTTCCTTTGTAGAAATTTCTTTGTGCTCTTTTGTAAGAACACCTCTTTCAAATTCAGCCGTTTTTTCCTTTCCTTCCCTGTAAGAGGTGACCTTAAAATAATTGCTAAGAGCATTGACCGCTTTTGTTCCCACTCCATTCAATCCTACACTTTTTTGAAAGGCCTTGCTGTCGTATTTAGCGCCTGTATTAATTTTACTTACAACATCCACAACTTTACCCAATGGAATTCCCCTGCCAAAATCTCTTACAGAAATTGTTTTACCGTTTATTGAAACATCCACATTTTTACCATAACCCATTGTGTGTTCATCAATGCAATTGTCAATCACTTCTTTTATCAAAACATAAACACCATCGTCAGCACTGCTTCCATCTCCCAATTTACCAATATACATACCTGGCCTGAGTCTGATATGCTCTTTCCAATCCAGACTTCTGATACTGTCTTCGGTATATTCAAACATGTTTTTTTCTGCCATATGAAATATTAAAAATATTTTAAACCCATCTACAGGTTTTGTATAATAAACAAGTTGTTTAAACTTGCGAATATAATTGAATGAAGTGATTTTATAACAGACTCATTTATCCACATCAAAGATAATATGTGCGTAAATTCATTTTGAAATTTAATTGGTTACCTTGTTGATTATCTTCATCTAAATCTTTATTTATTTAATTATGCTTATTCATTAGTTTTGAACCATATTTATCATATAAACTATTTATTTTATCAAAATAGAAACTAATAGAGAAACGATTCAATCTTTGGCTTTAATCAGAGAAAGTGAAAATGAGGCATTCAGAACTTTTTTAAAAAAAAGAGATACTGAAGTTGTAGATAAAATAGTCAGTAAGATTAATCAAACTGTAGAACCTTTGATAGATTGTACTCAATGCGGGGCGTGTTGTAAGGGTTTGATGATTAATGTTACTGATTCCGAATCTGAAGATATTTCCTCTCATTTGAAAATGAAAAAGGAGGATTTTATAGAAAAATACATTGAGACAAGTGCCGGAGGAATGATGGTTATGAATACGATACCTTGTCATTTTTTAAACGACAGTAAATGCACCATCTATGAAAACAGGTTTAAAGAATGCCGGGATTTCCCTCATTTACACAAACCTAATTTTAATGATAGAATTTTTGGAACTTTGATACATTACGCAATTTGTCCAATTATATTTAATGTGATTGAGCAATTAAAAATCGAAACAAAATTTTTTAAAGAAAAAGAACAATAGTAAAATGAATTTAAATTTAGAAGGTAAAGTTGCTTTGGTTTGTGGTAGTACACAAGGACTTGGTTTTGCTTCTGCAATTGAAATTGCTTTATTGGGAGCCAATGTTATATTGATGGCAAGAGATGAAGAAAAATTAAAAGTGGCAACTGATAAATTAGATACATCAAAAGGTCAAAAACATACGTATCTGATTGCAGATTTTTCAAATCCAGAGAGTGTAAAAGAATGTATAAATGACTTCATTGCTGATGGGAAAATAATACATATTTTAATAAACAATACTGGCGGACCCGCAGGAGGCAAAGCAATTGATGCTGATACTGAACAATATATTCAGGCATTCAATCAGCATCTTATTTGCAATCATATTTTAGTTCAGGCAATTGTGCCTGGTATGAAATCATCGGGATTCGGCAGAATCATCAATGTTATTTCTACTTCTGTTAAACAACCTATTCAAGGTCTCGGAGTAAGTAATACCATCAGAGCATCTGTAGCGAATTGGAGTAAGACATTATCTGTAGAATTAGGTGTTTTTGGCATTACAGTAAACAATGTGTTGCCAGGTTTTACTAAAACAACCAGAGCAGATTATATTATCAAAAAGAAAGCAGCTGATTCAGGAAAATCAGAAAAGGAAATAATGGAAGAACTTGTTGCAGAAATACCTGTTAAAAGAATTGGACAGCCAGAAGAGTTTGGAGCAACGGTTGCTTTTTTATGCTCTCCTTCTGCATCTTATATAAACGGAATTAATTTGCCAGTAGATGGGGGCAGAACTGCCTGTTTGTAGAATTTAATAAAGCCCACCATTTAAATGGTGGGCTTTATGGAAAAATATCACGAATTATTGATTATCAACTCTTGCTTCTATTACACTTTGTATAGCAGTTGACACTTTAGATAAAACATCATAACCTGTTGCCTGTTCTATGAAATCAACGGATGTTCTATATGAACGCCAATCTGAACCGATATTATTGTCATTTGGCATTACAACAGAAATCACTCTGGTATTATTCGCAACTCTGTTTAAATCATTATTTCCATTTTTCAACACAACAATTACTTTCCATAAATAGGCAGGTACTGATACTCTTCCATTATCTAGGGTATTAGTAACAACACCATTATTACCAATACCACCTTCACCATAAACGCCTGATATGATATATAATTCGTTTCCTAACCTGTTTACCAATGAATCCCTGCAATAGTTTTCTAAATTTGCCCAGGTTCTCTGATTGTTGTTAGGTGCCTGAGCAACAATATTGGTCATTAAAAAAGTAGAGGAATTTGCTTCGATGGAAGATGTACGATCCGCAGACGGACACATATGGCCTTTATCGAAAACGTATGGACTGAAACTGGAAGGTGTTACACCATACCAACTGGAAGGCAAATTAGGATTAACTCTGAAATCATCTTGTCTAGCAACTGAGCCATAATCTGTAGTTACAACGTGCCAGCTCACCCAATTGGATCTACCTAAATCACGATTATAGGAAACAGAATAATAACCTTCTTTCATTAAATAATTTGAAAAATCTGCTTCATTTGCAGTAGCATTACTTGGGTTACCCATCAACATGGTGCTGTCAGTGGCTGCTGTAGGTGGAGCTACTGGTGATACTACTATAGGTGGATTTGTAATAGCTTTTATATCTGTAGGCAGAACAGATGTATTATCCTTTTTACAACTGCTTAAAATAATCAAAAACAAAAAGAGCGAGTAAAATGAAATTTTTTTCATTGTTTGTGTATTAGATAATAGATTTTTTTTAAAAAGTTGTCAAATCTACGTTTTTGTTTTTAAACTGTTTTAAATTTAACAATTTTAGATACCAATTTTTTCATTTACAATTGATATTATTTCTTTTTCTAATAGCATGGCATTATTCTCAATTTCTATTCCTTTAGAAATCACATCATTTACAAAAGATTTGTCCAGATAATCAGCAGCATTGATTCTTACATTCATAAAAGCACCCATAACTGCTGTTCTTGCACATAAAGACCCTACACCTGCATCTGAAACAGAATTAGGATTGCCGTTGATTGCCATTTCTTTGATGATGGACATGCTTTCAAATGCAAGTTTCATAACTTCAAATGGGACTTCTATTGCATATTTTGTGGCTGATTGTATAGTTTCTGTCCTAAGTTTTTTTTCTTCATCGGTAGATTTTGGCATACCAAATGCATCCATGATTTTGTTGAATGCAGCGGTATCTTCATCAACCAACTTAATTAATCTGTCTTTGATTACCTGACCTTTTTCTGCCCATTTACTGAATTCTTCCCATTTGTCATCCCATCCTGTTTTATGTGAAGACAGATTGGCAACCATTGTAGCCAGAGAAATTCCCAGTGATCCAACATATGCTGCAATTGAACCACCTCCTGGTGCCGGACTTTCACTGGCAGTTTCATCAGCAAAGGAAGAAAGTGTCATGTTGGTTAATTTGTTTTTGGCAATATCAGCCAACATATATTCAATAATACGCTCCTCAGGTTTGAATGGCGACAATTCATCAAGCCCCATGGACTTTACTGCAATTTTTATTAATTCTTTTTCACTGACACCAACTGAACGTTGTTGTTTTTGTAAGAAATATTTTCCGGCATCTGTTAAAGCTTTTAATGGAATTAATCCAACCAATTCACTGCCGGTAACCCTCATTCCTCTCTCAGTTGCTTTTTTACAAGCCTCATCAAAGGCAATGTGAACAGGTGTAATATTGATATTGGTTAAATTAATAGAAATTTGAGCAATACCATATTCTTCAATATACCATCCAATGGCTTTAACGCATTTTAAAGAACCCGGAATATTGATTGGCTTTCCATTTTCATCATTGACAATTTTCCCATTTTCACGCTTTACCC
>CANFOP010000100.1 GCA_947448685.1 Chitinophagaceae bacterium
AAAGCGGTAAGATTACTTACATGAGAACGGACAGTGTGAATTTAAGTGACACTGCAATGGACAGCATTAAAGCAACCATCTCAAAAAATTTTGGTGACAAATACCTTCAAATAAGAAAGTATAAAAATAAAAATGAATCTGCACAGGAAGCGCATGAAGCCATCAGGCCAACTTATATGGAAAATTCATCCGTAAGCGATCCTGAATTGAACCGTCTGTATGAATTGATCTGGAAAAGAACCATTGCATCGCAAATGAGTGATGCTGAACTTGAAAAAACGACTGCTAAAATCAACATCAGTACCAACCAACAGGAGCTGACTGCTTCGGGAGAAGTATTGAAATTCGATGGTTTTTTAAAGGTATACCTCGAAAGTACGGATGAAGAAGAAAATGAAGAAGAAGGCGAAAGTCGTTTACCTGATCTAACTATCGGTCAGTCTCTATCATTTATTCAAATGACGGCTACTGAAAAATTCACCAAACACAGTGCAAGGTACACGGAAGCATCCCTGGTAAAAAAACTGGAGGAATTGGGAATAGGCAGACCAAGTACCTATGCACCTACCATATCCACTATTATTAAAAGAACATATGTAGAGAAAAAAGATAAAGATCCTGTCAAAAGAATATTTCGTATTATCAGATTGAAAGATGACAATATCCAAAAAATAACCGAGCAAGAAAATACCGGTGCTGAAAAAGGCAAATTGTTTCCAACGGATTTGGGACTTGTTGTAACAGACTTTTTAAGCCAGCACTTTGAAAATGTGATGGATTATTCTTTTACTGCCAACATTGAAAAAGAATTTGACGAAATCGCTGATGGGAAAATTGTTTGGAATAAAATGGTAGAAACGTTCTACACTCCTTTTCACAAGGGTGTTTCTCATACGATGGAAACAGCAGAACGTGCCGTTGGAGAGAGGATGCTGGGAGTTACCGAAGATGGCAAACCATTGACGGCGAGAATGGGTAGATATGGCCCAATGGTACAAATAGGAGCTCAGACAGATGAAGAAAAACCTAGATTTGCCAAATTAAAAGCCAGTCAAAGTATAGAGACGATTACTTTTGAGGAAGCATTGGATCTATTCAAATTACCATTGACATTGGGTGAACATGACGGGTTGGAAGTGTCTGTCAATATCGGAAGATTTGGTCCTTATGTAAAATGGGGAGAACAATTCATTTCATTGCCCAAAGGAGAAGAACCATTAGAAGTGGATTTAAAAAGAGCGGTTGAAGTGATCAATGCAAAGTTAATTGAGGATGCACCAATTGGTTATTATAACGAAAAGCCCATTACAAAAGGGAAAGGAAGATTTGGTCCTTTTATAAAATGGAATGACATTTTCATCAATATACCCAGGGCGTATAATTTCGATTTATTGACACAACAAGACTGCAATGAACTGATAGAAAAGAAGATGGAGAAAGAAGCCAATCGTTTTATTCAACAATGGCCTGAAGAAAAAATTTCTATTGAGAATGGCAGATGGGGACCCTTTATAAAATTCAACAAGAAAATGTTGAAAATAGTTGGTCAGGGTGCCAATGGTAAATATACTGCCGACGAATTGTCTGTAATAGATTTGGATACTGTGAAAAAGATGATCATTGCACAAGATCCCAAAGCATTTGATAAAAAATCTACCGCAAAGAAAAAGGCTGCACCTAAAAAAACTGCAGCAAAAAAATCATCCAAAAAGTAAATTTAATTATTTTTTATGAATTCAAACAGATCAAAAATGAACAATAACCAATAATTTAATTTTTAATTAAAAAGTTAATAACTATTGTGGAAAATTAAACTTGCGCCATGGTATTTTTGTTTCCGATATTCACACTGAAATAAAATATGTAAAACCTTTGCAGGAAAATAAAGAAATAAAAGCGTTGTTGCATTTGATAGATGATCCCGATGAAGAAATTTATCATACGGTTAGTGAGAAAATTGTTTCACTGGGTAAAGATATCATTCCAAATCTTGAAGAACTGTGGGAAAATATCAACAATGAATCCATTCAGGAAAGAATAGAGTCGCTTATACACAAACTTCATTTCAGAGATTTGCAAGCAGAGTTTTCAAATTGGTTAAAGCTTTCTCCTGATTTATTGAGCGGGTCCATCATTGTTGCAAAATATCACTATCCCGACATTCAGCCCAATTCTGTTTTACAGGAAATAGAAAAACTAAGAAGAAATGTATGGCTTGAGTTGAACAATTATCTTACGCCAATAGAACGCATCAATGTGTTGAACAGTATTTTCTATAATTATTACAAGCAAAAAGGACTTGAAATCAGTTATCAGAATCCGGATCATTTTCTTATCAATAAAGCATTGGAAACCAAAACAGGAAATTCAGTTTCCAATGGAATCATTTATTTGATTCTTTGTAATCTGCTCGATATTCCTGTGAGAGCTGTAAATATTCCCCGTCAGTTTCTATTAGGATATTTTGATGAACATTATCAGTCATTGCAACCGGTCGGACATTCATCACAAAAAATTCTATTTTATATTGAGCCATCCACCGGTCAACTTTATTCAAATAACGATATAGATAAGTATTTTAAAACAATTTCTGTATCACCATCGAATGCTTATTTCAGACCCTGCAGCAACCAAAAAGTCATCAAGCATTTACTGGAAGAACTCAGTAAATGTTTTGACAATGACCAGAACAGATATAAAATGGATGAATTACTATTAATTGCTAAAATGATGGAGGAATGATATATCATATTACCACCAAGAAACAATGGGAAAAGGCTTTGTCTGTCGGATTTTTTGAAGAACCTTCATTGGAAACAGAGGGATTCATTCACATGAGTACAATGGAACAAATAGCAGGTGTGCTTGACCGTTATTATAAAAACATTCCCGAACTTCTGATGTTGCATGTGGATGAAACAAAATTAATCGCTGAATTAAAATATGAATTATCTCCTTCTGTAAATCAATATTTTCCTCATATTTATGGAACAATCAATTTGGATGCTGTGGTAAAAATGGAAGAAATTAACTAATGGTTATTTTTATTCAGTCGTAACTTTTTCCTTTATCATCACAAGTTCATTCAAATTAACCAGTATGGGTATTTTGCCCACTTGTATCAATGCTTTTTTACCTCGTATTTCTTTTACAATACCTATCTGTCTGTTCTGTTTCATCTTAACTTTATTTCCTATGCTGATTTCTCCAATGATTTCTTCATACAATTCATTTACTTGCTTATTTTGTTTTTCAATACGGAACTTGTCATTTTGAGAATAAAGCAGGCTTTGAATCATTTTAATAACAGCATCTTTGTCTTCCGTTTTTTTCCATTCGCCAACAAACGACTTCAACTTTCTTTCCATGTCCTTCAGATAGACAAATTTATCTTCAGCAATTTTGTTGCTTAGTTTTAACTTTTCGATTTCTTGTTTATGTTTTTCTTTATTGATGAAAATCTGCATTTCTTTTTTCAATTGTTCATTTTCATGTAACAATTGATTAAGTTGTTTTTTTTCTGCATTGATCTTTTGTAAATCCTGTTCTGATTTATTGAGCAGTAAATCAAGTTTGAAATGATTTTCATCTACCAGTTTTCTTGCCCTGTTTATAAGGCTTTTATCGAGACCAATTCTTTCAGCGATAGAAAAGGTATAAGAACTTCCCGGAGAACCAACTTTGAGTTGATATAAAGGCAGTAATTTTTTTTCATCAAACTGCATAGCGCCGTTAAATACCCCGGAAACCTTATTGGCCATTACTTTCAGGTTAAGATAATGGGTAGTTACTATGCCTAAAGAATGTTTTTTAGCTAATTCTTCCAGGATGACTTCTGCAAACGCACCTCCCAAATTGGGATCACTGCCACTTCCCAATTCATCGATGAAAAATAATGTTTTACCATTTGCATTTTCAATGAAATGTTTCATGTGGGTTAAATGGGCAGAATAGGTGCTCAATTCAAATTCTATGCTTTGAGTGTCTCCAATATGAATCATCATCTGCTTGAAAATACCCATAGTGCTGTCTGGACTAACAGGAACGAGTATCCCAGATTGAACCATTATTTGCAAAAGTCCTACTGTTTTTAGTGTAACAGTTTTTCCACCCGCATTAGGACCACTGATGACCAACATTCTGTTTTCATCATCCAAATTCAGGTTTAAAGGAATGGTTTTTTTATTGTTTTTTTTATTGTATAAAAGAAGCAAAGGATGGTAAGCTGAGATTAGTTTTATAGTTGCCCTATCCTCTATTAATGGTAAAGATCCATTAATGTCCTGAGCAAACTTCGCTTTGGCTCTGATAAAATCATACTCACCTGCAATATGAAGATAAGTAGTTAACAAAGGTGCATAAACTGATAACTGTTGAGTTAGATATTTTAAAATTCTATATACTTCCTTACCCTCTTCATTTTCAAGTGAAAATATTTCATTGTTAAGTCCGGTTGTTTCTTCAGGCTCAATAAAACTTGTTCTTCTGCTGTCACTTTCAGAATGAAGAATACCTTTAACCATTCTTTTTTGTTCTGCAAAAACTGCCAATACTCTTCTTCCATTCATAAAACTTTCTTCAATATCTGCAAGATATCCTTGCTTGTTGAGTTTGCTTACAATCCTCTCAAATACTCTCCTCAATTCATTTCTTTTTCTGTAAAGTTTCATTCTGATATCTGCTAATTCTTCGCTGGCACTATCCTTAACATGTCCTGATTCATCAAGAACATCATCTATTAAATGGGTAATGGTTTTTTCGTAGTATGAGTTATTCAATACACTTGACAGGCTTGCATAAAATTCTCTTCTGTCATCATCAAACCATCTGAAAATATTTTCGGTATTGTTACATAATTTTCTAATCAGTAAAAATTGTTCTCCAGATAATGCGGCTCCTGAAACTGACAATAATTTCAATTCTCTGGAAATATTTATGGAAAAATCATTTGGAAAATAGATACCTGAATCCAGCAGAATTTTATACTCATTGCTTTGATTCAGTTCTTTCTGAATAAACTCTTTTTTAGTATGAATGCGGAGATTTCTAATTTTATCTTTGGCATATTCTGTTCTGACAATTGATACAATCAATTCTTTTATTTTGTCAAATTCTAGTTGAGCCAATGTGGTTTCCGGAAATAGTTTCATATGGATGGCAGAAATTATTTTTTATCAATTTGCAATTCTTCCCATGGAGTTGTACCATCTTTTTCTCTTTTAAAAACAATTGAATTGGAAGACTGAATTACAATTTCAGCGGTTGTATAAACAATATTATTGTCAGCTAAATGACCTCCTAAAGTTCTGCCAGTGCTGTCGCTGATAGCAATATGAAGGTGAGAGCCATTTTCAGAAAGGGTGCCTGTTAATCCTACAATTTCAAAATGTCCAGTATCAGACGATGGAGTGGATTGATTGGCAAATCTGATATTGTATTTGGTAAGGCTTCCCACACAAGTTACTATCCAACCGGCTTTAATATTATTGTTGATAACATATGATTGAATTGATTTTTTTAAATCCATACCAGGTTTCAATCTGATGACATGGGATTGAATGTTTTGTTTCATTGAATTATTTTTGAAACTGCAAGAATATATTCCTGCTAACAGAAACAATATCAATAATTTTATGTTTAAATAATGGTTGATTTTTTTCACAATAAAATATTTTTCTTCAAATGGAAGGCAATTTAACTAATTCATCATTGCAAACGGAAACTGTCACTTTAGGAAATGGATGTTTTTGGTGTACGGAAGCTATTTTTCAAAAATTAAAGGGTGTATTAAATGTAAAAAGTGGGTACAGTGGTGGCCATACCGAACATCCTGATTATAAAATGGTATGTACCGGAACAACTGGTCATGCAGAATGTTTGAATATTATTTATAATCCATCAATCATTAGTTTTAGAGATTTACTGAAAGTATTCTGGGAAACACATGATCCAACTTCACTCAACAAACAAGGAGAAGATATTGGAACGCAGTATCGTAGTGTTATATTTTTTCATAATACGGATCAAAAGAATATTGCAGAACAATATATTAAAGAATTGAATGAATCGGGTATTTATCAATCCAAAATAGTAACAACCTTGGAAAAGTTCTCTATTTTTTACGAAGCCGAAGATTACCATCAAAATTATTATAATTTGAATGGTCATAATCCTTATTGTCAAATAGTTATAAGGCCTAAAGTTGAAAAATTCATTAAAAAATATGCAGATAAATTAAGAAATAACTAGATGATTATATTTTATATTAAATGTATTTAACTATTAATAAAATTATTGCATGTTATATTAAATTAATTAATAATTAAATGTAATTAATGTCTAAATCATAAAATAAGCCTTCAAAAAGTTGCACTTATCCTTTTTGTAAAGTAATTTTGCCAACTGATTTACTCCAATACTTAGGAATTTCCGGAAATCTGACGTTTCTGTGGCAATTTGTTATGTCAGTATTTAATCCTTTCCACTGAAAAAAATACAATCATTGTTTTGCAATTTTTCAAAACAACATTCAATTTTTTGCACAATTGAAAAATATAAATACAGATATAGTTATTATGGAATATTATTCTAACAAAAAAATGAAAATTAACTTTTTTAATTCAACATGTTTGTTTTCTAATTGCTTAATCTCATTCGTGGTGTTCTCATTTGTTTTTTTCGGAGCAATTAACAATGTCAAGGCACAAACTACAAAAACGTTCATAACAGGCACTTACATTATCAACATGGGTGTTCACACAGGAACTAAAACTACTGATGTAAAACAGGAGTTGAAGCCCTGGGGGATGGTATACCATCTAATGAAAAATTACAATATTCCAATCTTTGTTGTCATTAATCCATCAAAATCAAAAGACAGCGCTGATTTTACCTATAACGGCAAACAATACAAAGGCGGTACTTTTATTATTGATAAAAAATATATTTCTTCAAAAATTAAACAGCAAATTGATTCTTTTAAAACCTTAGGTGTTTTATGTGATTCTACAACATCCAACCTAACCGTCAACACCAGTTTCAGATACACAGTTATACCAAGATGGACTTTAGACAGTGCAAATGGTACAGCATTGGCTGCACCTTTTTTTACCAATGCCGGAATTCCAACAAATTCCTATGATTACATGTCTCCCTCTAAATTGGGTACATGTAACGATATTTTTGTAATGCCTCATGCTGATCCAACATGGGCTGTTCATGGTAATTTATTTAATTGGAATAAACAGTATAAGGG
>CANFOP010000101.1 GCA_947448685.1 Chitinophagaceae bacterium
ACCAGAAAGAATGTTTGGTGTAACAACAAACAACTGGCGAAAAAATATAGCATGGGCAAGGAAAGCTATTTTTTCATTCAGTTATGTCCCATTGGAAATGCTTACATACATAGGTGTCATTCTAACTTTGGTATCCTTCATTGCATTGATTACGCAGGTGGTGCTGTATTTTTCCGGTGCACAAATACCTCATGGAATCACAACAATCATTTGTTTGATATTGTTGTTTGGCGGTTTGCAAATGCTGGGAATTGCAATCATTGGTGAGTATCAATCAAAGATTATAGAAGAAACGAAAAAACGTCCCAAATTTATCAGAAGAAATATTTACAGAAAGCAGGATTAGTAAAAGATTTTTTAAAAAGCAATAAAATGAGCAGTATAAAAGACGACAGAGGATTTAACCAAGGATTTGAACTTGTCAAATCAACTGAAATAAGAATGAGGAGAAGGGCAAATTGGATGATGAATGAATTTGAACATGGAAGAAAATCAGTTTTAGAAATTGGATGCGGCAGGGGTGAGGTAAGTTACTGGATTGCGGAGCAAACAAAGATGGAAATACTTGCAACAGATTTATGTGAACCATTTATAGAAAGTGCCAAGGAAAAATATCAATTGCCGAATTTAAAATTTGAAGTGCTCGATTTCAACAATGCTTCACAAGTCAATGGCAGGAAATTCGATTATATTATTGGAAATGGAATATTACACCACTTGTATTATAATTTACCACAGGCATTAACTACTATAAAATCGTTGTTGAATAAAAATGGTAAAATGATTTTTATGGAGCCCAATATTTATAATCCATATTGCGCATTAATCTTTAAGGTTCCATTTTTAAGAGTAAAAGCACATTTAGAGCCAGATGAGATGGCCTTTTCAAAATCCTTTATCAGCAAGGAATTGAGTAAAACAGGCTTTTCGAATATTAAAGTTTCCTACAAGGATTTTTTATTGCCTGGAGTGCCAGATTTTGCTATCCAACCTTTAATACACCTGGGAAATATCGCAGAGAGAATTCCGGGAATTAAAATGTTGTCTCAATCTATTTTTATTGTTGCTGAAAATTCCTGAAGTGATTTAATCGAAAATTCAACAACAATTAAATTAAATAATCTACTAAGTAATGAGCGAAACATTCAAACCAATTTCAAATACGAGGAAAAATAGTTTTTTAGGGTTACTTAAGTTTTACGGAAGGTCATTATTGGACTTTCAATTTTTAACTATTTATCAATCGGTGAATAAAACACTGCCTCATTTTAAAGGTAAGGTGTTAGATATAGGATGCGGTCAATCTCCTTATAGATTTTTGTTGAAAAAAAATGAAACTCAATATTTTGGAATTGATATCATTGATGCTGAAAAATTCAATTATTCAAATCCGGATATAGTTCATTTTAATGGAGAAGATATCCCCTATGAAGAAAATTATTTTGATCATGTTATTTGTACTGAGGTACTAGAGCATGTAGAAAAATATCAGTATTT
This sequence comes from Chitinophagaceae bacterium, assembly GCA_947448685.1. Taxonomy (GTDB): domain Bacteria; phylum Bacteroidota; class Bacteroidia; order Chitinophagales; family Chitinophagaceae; genus Ferruginibacter. The sequence continues at coordinate 1,498 of CANFOP010000101.1, forward strand.
GGTGGATGAAATGTATAGAGTGATGAAAAAAGGTGCTTCGGGGATCATTACAGTTCCATTTAGCGCCAGGTATCATTATATTCCCTGGGATTTTTTTAGATATACACCCAGCAGTTTAAAAAAAATATTTTCAGAATTCTCAGAGGTGAATATTATTCCCAGGGGCAGTGAGATAACTGTAATTGGAAATAAATTCATCGTACTTTTTTTTCAAAATCTTTTGCCTAAAAACAAATGGTTGGTTCCGTTTATTCCAATTTGGATTTTGTTTTTGCCTTTGTTGATTTTCATTGTTTTGATGGCTCATATATCATTGTTATTTGGATTGGGTTCCCAAAATGATCCATTGGGTTATACCATAATTGTAAACAAATAGTTTATGTCGGATTTTTACTTGTCCCTAAAAAAACAATCATTATTGATTGGATTCGTTTTGATCGGCTTAGTAGGATATATCTTTTGTTTTAATGCAGGTTTGTTTTTTGTACATATATCCATGTCAATACAAACTTCTCTAATTTGCATTTTCTCTTATTTTTTGTTAGCATTCATGGCAATTCAAAAATTTAATTTTGAAAATGTAAATTATAAAAGCAGTGTTTATCCTATTCTATGGTCTTTTTTTTCTGTTTTAATCAGTGTAATTATTTCATTTTTATTTTACGATTATTCTTATGATGGTCAAACGTATCATGGGGAAGCAATTATACAATTTGCCAAGGGTTGGAATCCAAATGATAAATACCTTCCTGGAGATGATATTATTACTTTGGTGATGAATCATTTTGCAAAGGCATCTTGGATTAACGGCGCTTTTTTTTATTTGCTTACAGGAAATTTCGAATGTGCAAAAGCCACCAATATCATACTTGTTTTTGCTAATTTTTTTATAGCAGTGCCATTCTTCTCAAAATGGGTTAAGTCAAATTGGGCTATATTGGTTTCATTGTTGTTCGCATTAAATCCTATTACTCTCAATATGTATTTGAGTAATATGCTGGATAGTCAGGCAGCCAATATGGTGTTTATTTTTTTTATTCTTGTTTTTATGCGGTGTATGGATGAGAAGGCAGTGCCTTTAATTATTATTGCTGTACCCATAATTTATTCAGTAAATCTAAAATTTACCTGGGTTGGTTATTACATGGTTTTTATTTTCTTTTTTTTATTGTTAATTATAGCTACTAAACAATTTAAAAATCAAAGAAAGTTAGTTGCTGGTTTATGTATATTTTTTACTATAGGGGTTTTGTTTTTTGGCTACAATACTTATGTGAAAAATACTATCGAATTTGGCCATCCCTTTTATCCATTTAAAGGGAAAGAAAATATTGGCAAGCATACTACTGTGGATGCGCTTGAATATCGTAGTGGTAATAAAATATCTAATTTTGTTAAATCAAATTTTGTATCAACTACTTATTCAGAAGCTTATATCAAACCATTACATTATAAAATCCCTTTCACTGTTTCAAGATATGAAATAGAAAGATTCGCATTCGCGGGTGTGATGATTGGTGGTTTTGGTGTGTGGTATTCCGGAATATTAATTATCAGCGTTTTACTTTTATTATGGTTGTCAATAAAAAAAATAGGAGGTAGAAGGGCATTATTTATAATGTATTTTGTCATAGGAGTCGTACTTATTTCTGTATTGATCAATCCCTTGAGTTACATCGCAAGATATATACCTCAGTATTATCTAATTCCAATTTTGATTTTTGTTTATTACTTAAAATTTGCTGCAATAAATAAAAGATTTGCCCTTTTATTCACATTAATTCTAGTGATTAATTCAGTATTTATTATGGGATATACTGCATATAATGTTTTGGTAACTCAAAAGAGTAGAACACAGATCAAAACATTGAAAAAATCAACCGGTACGGTTTTTGTGAATTTTGGAATGCAGACAGCAAAAAGAGCATTATTTGATGATAACAAAATCAATTACATCGAAGTGAAAAAATTTAAAGAAAATATTGTTCCGGATACACTATTTCGAAGTGAGGTGACATATTTCATTCAGAAGTAGTTATATAGATTTTGAAATAGCCTCTCAACTTGATTGATTTTTATATTTTTTATTCAGGGTATAGCTAAAATCACTATTTACTATTTTTTGTTTTTAAGCCCATTCTTTTTTGTATGGTTTCAATTACAGGAATTAAATCTGGGGAAATTTTTCGTTTATACATTAAAGCAATAAAAATAGTAATGAATAAAATACTTCGTCCTATCATAGCACTTATCCCATGATAGTTGGTAAAAGCAAAAAAGGATATGTAATAAGTGCTGATTGAAATAATCAATACCTCCAAACTTTTACTGGTGAAGGGTTGCAGATGAAACTTTTTATAAAGGAACCAATACCTTACAATATTATAAATACTAAAGGAAACTAAATTGGCAATGGCAGGTCCGATAATGCCGTAATGAACCGTTAATGTGTAGCTTAAAGGGATGATAAGAGCAGTCAACAAAATACTTGTCCATAATTCGAAACGCCAATAAGTAGAAGTGCCGATAATTTGGCTATTTACACCTGTTCCCATTTCAATAATAGTAACCAATCCTAAAATAAAAAAAACAGGTCTTCCTTCCAGATAATCTGAATTTATTCCAAAAAATTGGATTGCATCAGTGAAATTCAACCAAATAGAAAAAAAAGCAAGAAGTGAAAAACTTAGGAGATTGATGGATGTTCTTTTGTAAATCCTGTCAATTTCAATCATATTTTTATCCTTCCAAGCTCGGGAAAGTATCGGAATGGTTACTGCTATGATGCTTCTCAATGGTGCTTGCATTACAGATACCATATAGGCAGCAAATCCGAAAATTCCCACTTTACCCAAATTTTGTTTTGCTGCCAATACCAATCCATCAATGCTTTGGCGAAGAACGCCCACAATGATTACAATAAAAGTTAGTGCCATGATGGAAAATATCTTCTTTCTAAATTTTTTCGTAACACGGCTAATATTGAAGCTTATCCAAAGTTGATTGTTTTTATATAAATGAAGTGCAAGTATTATTACGATGCTGGCATATTGAAATGAAAACAGTATGATAAACTGTCTTATATTAATGAAGTTGAATATTTTTAAAATAAGAATTATGGTTGTATACAATCTCAGAACTGTCTCTTTTAACAGGCTGGTTAATACCCCTTTTTTAAAACCATAAGAGTAAGATTCCAAAATATTATACAGCAATGTGAAGAATGCCATCGGAATGATCCAATAAAAATACTGAACAAACAACAAGGAGTTAGCGCTGAATTTACGAACGATTACAGGCTCTAGTATAAACAATGTAGAACAGGTCAAGGTAAATCCCAATAATGATACCAAAAGGGCTACAGATAAAATATCGTTTTTTTTATTACTTAAATTGTCTTCGTAATAAGGGAAAAATTTATAGAGATAGGTAGAGGTACCAAGAGTAGAAAAGGCAAATACAAGTTGACTCGTTTCAATGAGTGTTCTGGTAAGTCCGTTTTGGTCAGTACTGAACCAATTTTTGTGTGTTAAAAAATAAGTATTGATAGCCCCAATTAAAAATCCTACATAGATAAAACTGGTCGCTTTTAAACTTCTTTTTCTAATTTCAGACATAATTATACTAGGTATTCTATCAATATCCTTGATTTTGCTAAATTATATATAATCGTTTGATATTTTAAAATATTAAAAGAATACTACTTAAGTTTAAAGAATTTCATTGTTTTTATAAACTTTAATCTCTGAAACAAAATATATTTAATTGTAAATCAAAAAGAGTAGCATTTCTAATTCTACTTATTATATTAAACGGGTGTTTATAAACTACTCCGGCTTCTTTAATGTAGAAGTTAAATCCACTTGATTTTAGAATGGTTAAAATTTCCAGTAATTGATTATTTTGTTCAAACTTTCCATGATATTCAAGGAACATTTTATCAACCCAATGCAATTGATCTTTAATATCTAAAAGGACTTCAAATTCTGCTCCTTCAATGTCAATTTTTAAAAAATCAACTTTTCTTATTAGTAATTCTTTAAGTCTTACAGCCTGAACTTGAGAGGTAATGTTTGATTTTTCATTACTGCCAATTCTACTTCCAAGTGACGCTTCATTAATGAAGTTTAATGTTGTATTTTGAATCCAGATAGCTTTATTATGAAGTCTGACTTTTGGTAAGTTATTTAATTCAATATTTTTTGTCATTAATTGAAAATTAAATTGATCTGGTTCAAATGCATCAATTTCTGCTGAAGGGCAAATGGATTTAAAGTAAACAATACTTAATCCGATATTTGAGCCACAATCAATAATATAGCAATTTTCTTTTAAAGATTGCATGTAGATTCTTTCCTCAAATAATTCTTGTAATGAATGAAATAAATCCTGTCCTGATGTGTAAGTTATATTTCCAATGTTAAGTTTGATTTGGCGAACTTTATTGTCTCTCGGCAAGTGCTTTAGATATTTGATTTTAATAACCGAAAGTCCAATTTGATTATTGTAAAAGCTTGACCCTAATGATAGAAGTCTATTTTTTATTCCATTTTTTAAATTTTGAATAAATGTGTTGGTCATTTTTAAATTAAACTTTTTTGTTTGAAAAATGAATATTCAATCAATAATATTTGATTGTAAATCAATGTCGGTTATTTTTCTTGCAAATGAATTTAAGTGATAAAATACTAAATAACTCAAAAACTGAACGAAAACTTTTAAAAATGTTTTGGTAACGGTAGGCAGTTTTTTTGTTTTTTTAAAGATAAGTTATATCAACAGACAAAGAGTTTATTTCAATGATTTTAAAAATATTTACTTTCTTTTATCAATTCCTCCTGCATCATTTCATTTACCAGCATTTGCAAATCGTAGGTTGGTTCCCATTCTAACAGTGCTTTTGCTTTTGAAACGTCTCCAACCAAAATGTCAACTTCAGAAGGGCGAAAATACTTTGGATCGATGGAGATTACTTCTTTGTTGTATGGTAACTGGTATAATGGGTTTTTGCAATTGACCACATATCCCTTCTCATCAATTCCTTTCCCACGATATTCAATTTCTATTCCTAAATAATCAAAACACATTTTAATAAATTCTCTGATGCTGGTAGATTTTCCGGTGGCTAGCACAAAGTCTTCTGGTGTGTGATGTTGCATCATCTTCCACATGCCCACTACATAATCCTTGGCATGCCCCCAATCCCTTTTTGAATCTAAATTCCCAAGCTTAAGAGTTTCTCTTTTCTTAAGGGCGATTTTAGTAGCACCAATGGTTATTTTCCTTGTTACAAAATTTTCACCTCTCAACGGACTCTCATGGTTAAACAAAATACCATTTACTGCGAAAATATTGTAGGACTCTCTGTAATTAACTGTTGTCCAATAAGCATATAATTTTGCTATTCCGTAAGGAGATCTGGGATAGAATGGAGTAGTTTCATTTTGAGGACAAACTTGAACATTGCCATACATTTCGGAAGTGGATGCTTGGTAGAACTTTGTCTTTTTTTCAAGGCCTAAAATTCTTATTGCTTCAAGGATTCTTAATGCACCTATTGCGTCAGAACTTGCCGTATATTCCGCCGTTTCAAAACTTATTTGTACATGACTTTGAGCAGCAAGATTGTAAATTTCATCTGGTTGTGTTTGCTGTATGACTCTGATTAAATTACTGGAATCTGTTACGTCACCATAGTGAAGATGAAATCTATCAGATAAATTTTCATTCAAAGTTAAATGGTCTATTCT
>CANFOP010000102.1 GCA_947448685.1 Chitinophagaceae bacterium
TCTTTTGTTTATAACAGCTGTCGTAACTGCCTCAGACATATCTGAAGCACCTTTGCTTTCCCCACCGCTGTTTATAAGACCAACTCTTCCCATATAACAATTGGCAACCTGATATCTTGTTAAATCAATCGGATGGTCGGTTGTTAATTTTGAGTAAACAAGGGGAGAAGTCTTTCCATGCTTGGTGGCATTGTATCCACCATTGTTGGTAGGTAATTTTTGTTTGATAATATCTGCCTGTAAAGTTACACCTAAATGATTTGCTTGTCCGGTCAAATCAGCGGAGGCGTGGTAATCAATACCATCGATTTTAAAAGAATTATTTCTTAGATAGCACCATAAAACCGTTGTCATTCCCAACTCATGAGCCATTTCAAATGCAGTGGCTACTTCCTGTAATTGTCTGGTACTTTGATCACTTCCCCAATAGATAGTGGCTCCAACAGAAGTGGCCCCCATATTCCAAGCTGATTTTATTTGGCCAAACATCACCTGGTCAAATTTATTTGGATAACTTAAAAATTCATTGTGGTTGATTTTAACCATCATGGGAATTTTATGAGCATATTTTCTGCTGATGATTCCCAATACGCCAAAGGTTGATGCCACTGCATTACAACCTCCCTCAATAGCAAGTTTTACAATGTTTTCAGGATCAAAATAAGCAGGATTGGGAGCAAATGATGCGCCCGCACTGTGTTCAATACCCTGATCTACAGGAAGAATGGAAACATAACCTGTACCTGAAAGTCGGCCGCTGTTAAATATACCTTGAAGACTTTTTAAAGTTTGATTGTTTCGGTTGCTGTTCATCCAAATATCATCTACATGAGTAGGAGAGGGCACATGTATCTGATTTTTGGGAATCGTTTTACATTCGTGATTTAGTAAACTGTCGGCATCTTTGCCTAAAAGCTCAATAATATTGGCACTCATAATTTTTAATTTATGCAAAAATAGGGAACAGAACTATTTAAATGAAAGATAGTTTATTTGTTCAACGTTATATTATGTAAATAATTAAAATATTTAGCGGAATTAAGTAATTCACTTCCATACCAACTAAAAAAAATGCCGTTGACTAAAATTATTTCAATATTGGGTAAATATTTTTTTAATTCATTAATATGCATCTCTTTGAAAGGATAAGGCTCACTTGACAATAAAACCAACTCACAGTTTTTTTGAATGATATCTTCAGTAGTTATGACAGGGTATCTTGTTTGTTTTGAAAAAATATTTTCAAGTCCTGCATTAATCATCATGTCAGAAATGAAAGTATCTCCACCAACTGTCATATAAGGTTCTTTCCAAATCAGGTATGCTGTTTTAATTTTTTTGTTATTCTTGCTTTGATTATTGATTGTAAAAGACAGTTTAGTATCATCAACAAGTTTTATTGATGCAGTAATTTTTCCTGTCAACACACCAATGTCCAGAATCATCTGATAATTTTCTTCCAAGTTATTTACATCCGTTACCCAAACAGGGAATTTTTCCGACAATTCAAAAATTTGCTCTTTAATATTTTCTTCCTTATTGCAAATAATCAAATCTGGTTGCAAGTCAATGATTTTTTGAATATGAATATTTTTTGTTCCTCCGATGATTGTTTTGTTTAGTTGTAAACTTTCAGGCAATGTGCAAAATTTAGTTACACCTAAAATTTCGTTTTCCAGTCCAAGGTAAAATAGCAGCGAAGAAATAGAAGGTACAAGCGAGATTATTTTTTTGGGTGTATAAGATAATTTTTCTGCGTGCTGAATAATCATTTCTAAATATACACATACTTTAATTATTAAAAACTCCTGCCGAAGCAGGAGTAAAAATTTACCGGTAGATAAAGGTTGTTTTTAGAGGATAGGTTTTTGTTTTTCCAGGGTTTGGATAGGGTTGTTTTAGAATACGGATTTGTTAGTTGTTCATAGGAATAAATATTGTTTATCAGTTTTTTTATTAAAAAAAAGAAGTTGACTGATATTGGATTACAGGGTTTTCAGGGTTTGGATTTTTAATTAGATTTGTTTTCGCAAATCAACAGTTTTTGTAGGTTTCGGATAATGATTGATACGATGCCTATCAATCAACTTCTGATACAAAATTGCATTTAAAAATAAAGTTGTACAAGAGCAGAATTGCTCTTTTTTGTAGATGTTGTATTTACACAAATGATAGTAAATTCAATAACTGTGTCATCGTAGAAGTACTAAAGCATTTGAGATTAAATACTATAGATTTATCAATATGCAATAATATTAGACCAAAAAAACTCCTGCCGAAGCAGGAGTAATACTTTTTAGGGGTAGATAGGTTCTAGGGTAAGGATTGTTGGTTTCCCAGGTTTTTCGGATTAATTGTTTTTTTTAGGTTTCGGATTAATTGGTTTTTTTTAGGTTTCGGATTAATTGGTTTTTTTAGGTTTCGGATTAATTGTTTTTTTTAGGTTTCGGATTAATTGGTTTTTTTAGGTTTCGGATTAATTGGTTTTTTTTAGGTTTCGGATTAATTGGTTTTTTTTAGGTTTCGGATTAATTGGTTTTTTTTAGGTTTTGGATTAATTGGTCATCAATTGATTTCTTTCACAAAATTGCATAGAATATAAGCACTGTACAAGAGCATAATTGCCCTTTTATTGAGGTGAAGTAATTACTGCATGAATAGTAAAAATCATCTTCTTTTTTGTATAAACTAACGTATGAGTACTATCGTATTATTACGATTGGAATTCAATTTTCAGCGATTAAAAAAGAAATGCCGCATCATTAAATGCAGCATTTACAATAGTTTTGAATGAATGGTAGATTAACTATATCATTATTTGGATAAACTTTGAATAATGTCGTATTTTGTTACGATTTGAAATAGGCCACTGTCATCTTTGCTTAAAACCGCGCCATTTTCTTTATTGATATATGCGCTCAGACGTTCAACCGGTGTGTCAAATCCAACTTCAGGATATGGTTTTTCCATCACTGTTGATACAGAAGCAGTTTTGATATTTGAATCGTTAAGCATTTGATTAAACAAACCACTTTCTGAAATAGCGCCAACATTTTTTCCGTTTTCAAATACAGGAATGTTTTCTATTTCATATTTTTTCATCAATTCAATAGCTTCCAATACTGTGTGATCAGGAGAGAGGCTAATTAATTTCTGACTTTTTCTTGCACTTATAATATCTTTAAATGATTTCACATCCAAAAATCCTCTTTCAAGCATCCATTCATCATTATATACTTTTCCAACATATCGGCTGCCATGGTCATGAAAAATACAAACAACCACATCGTCTTTTTTGAGTTGATCCTTTAATTGAAATACACCTTGAAGACAACTTCCTGCACTATAACCACAAAACATTCCTTCTTCTTTAGCAATTCTTCTGGCCATTACTGCACCGTCCTTATCAGTTACTTTGGTAAATTCATCAATATAGCGCATGTCGTAATTCTGTGGAACAAAGTCCTCGCCAAATCCTTCGCTGATGTATGGGTATACCTCATTTTGATCCAGTTCACCTGTTTCAAAATATTTTTTCAATAATGAACCATAACTGTCAATTGCCCATACTTTAATGTTGGGATTTTTCTCTTTAAGGTATTTTCCAGTTCCAATGATTGTACCACCAGTTCCTGTAGCCACCACCAAATGCGTTACTTTTCCTTCGGTTTGTTCCCAAATCTCAGGGCCTGTTTGTTCATAATGAGCTTGTCTGTTTGCCAGATTATCGTATTGGTTCACATACCAAGAATTAGGTATTTCAGTTGCCAGTCTTTTTGACACTGAATAATAGGATCTTGGGTCTTCCGGTTCAACATTAGTTGGACAAACAATAACCTCTGCTCCAACTGCTTTTAAAATATCTGCTTTCTCTTTGGATTGTTTATCTGTGGTAGTAAAAATACATTTATATCCTTTTACGCAGGCGGCCAATGCCAGTCCCATTCCGGTATTTCCGCTGGTTCCTTCAATAATGGTTCCGCCTGGAATGATTTTGCCTTCCTGTTCGGCAACTTCCAGCATTTTTAGCGCCATTCTGTCTTTTATTGAATTTCCCGGATTGAAATATTCAACTTTTGCCAAAACGGTGCATGGTAATTCTTGGGTAATTTTATTAAGTTTGATAAGAGGCGTATTGCCAATAGTTTCCAAAATATTATTTAACCACATGTTGTTAATTTTTTCAAAGGTAATATAATGCTTTATTTTATCAGGGTAAATTGAATAAATCAAATAAAATGCAAAAAACAATAAATAATAATCAAGATAGATTTTGAAAATATAGATAATGGTTATTAATTCCCATTTATTAATTCAATGGCTTTTTTCACGGTTTTGTCATCTTTGTTCAATACCATGATGTAAGCTTCTTGATTCCAAATGTCTCTTGCAATATTATACTTCAATGATTGTTTAATCAGATGTTTGTCGTTTTCGGAAAATGCTGGAATAGAAATAGAGTCCTTCAAAGCAAAGCTGGAAAAATCATTCCAGATATTGTCAGATAATGCAAATCGATTGGCAAAATCCAAAACAGTTGGGTAGCCTTTCAAATCATTTTGATGGTTGATTGAATAATCATAACAAAAATGATGGATGGTTCCTTTTGAAATCAATGGAAGGATAGATGAAGAATAAGAACTCAATGAGTCATTGCTGATGTAATAATCTGGGCTTATACCTCCATTTCCATAAACTTTTTTACCTGCTGGTGTAATATATACTTTTAAGTTTTTTGAATTAAATGAAGTGTCAGAAGAATCCCTGTTTTCAATTTCTTCATAATAGGCTTTCTCTCCATTTGCATAAGATCTTTGGATGCTTCTGCCAAGCGGAGTATAATAACGTGCAATGGTTAACCGAAGGGCACTATGGTTGCTCAAATCAAATTGTTCCTGAACAAGTCCTTTGCCAAAACTTCTTTTTCCAATGATAACGGCTCTGTCCCATTCCTGTAAAGCACCCATCAATATTTCACTTGCACTGGCAGAACCTTCATTGGAAAGAACAATCAATTTTCCTTTTTCGAACTGTCCGGTTCTTCTGCATCTGTATTCTTTTTTGGGCATATGCAATCCTTCCGTATAAGTTATCAATTTGTCGCCATCTAAAAATTCATCAGCAATTTCTACCGCTTCGTCTAAAACACCTCCACCATTGTCTCTTACATCCAAAATAAGTTTTTCAAGACCTTTTTTCTTGAGGTCGGTCAAGGCTGTCATAAATTCTCTATAAGTCTGAGTGGAGAATTTGTTTATTTTTATGAACCCTGTATTTTTATCAATCATATACGAAGCATCAATGGAGGAGACAGGTACAACATCTCTCGAAACAGTAAAATTTAATTGTTTCCCGTTGCGAAGAATTTGAATATTCAGTTTACTTCCCTGACTGCCTCTAATCATCTTTCTGATATCATCAGCATTTAGTTTTAAACCTGCTATGTTTTTGTCGTTCGTTTTTATTATTAAATCTCCTTTTTTAATTCCGGCTTTTTTTGCAGGACTATTTTCAATTACCTGAACCACATGTAAGGTATCATTGTACATTTCAAATTCTATACCGATTCCAAAAAAACTTCCATTTATATCGTTGTTAACATCTTCAAGTTGAGAAGAGGAAATATAAATAGAATGAGGGTCAAGTTTTTGCAGAATAGCCTGAATGGCAGTATCAGTAAGATTGTTTAGATCAACTTTGTCTACATATTTATTTTCAATTAAGTCAAGTATTTCCTGAATTGGTTTTCTTGATTCATTGCTGAAAAAATTTCTGCCTGGTATGCTGTCTCTGATTTTATAACCAATAAACATTCCAGCCACCATGGAAAGACTCAAAAACAGGGGCAACCATATTTTTATTTTATCCTTGTTCATTCAACGTTGATTTAGAGTGCGAAGTTATATTTTTGTCTTGAACCATTTAATATTTTAGAAGCAGCATAAAATATTGACAGTAATTACAAGATGTTTCAAAGTAATGTATTAATTTAACAACAAAAAAAAAGCAACATGTCAACACAATTAATTGCAGACAGCGGATCAACAAAAACGGAGTGGTGTTTGATAGATGGCCATAAGAAAAACAATCTGACAACTCAGGGGATTAGTCCATATTTTTTGACATCTCATGAAATTGAAACGATTGTAAGAATGGAAATGTTACCCAAGTTGAAAAAGAAAACACCGGATCAAATATTTTTTTACGGAACCGGATGCAGTAACGCGTCTAATATAAAGTCGGTTTATCAGGCATTCAAAAGAGTTTTTCCTGCTGCTGAAATTGTTATAGATCATGATTTGATGGGTGCTGCTAAAGCATTGTGCGGTCATGAAAAGGGAATCGCATGTATTTTAGGAACTGGCTCAAATTCTTGTTATTACAATGGAAAAAAAATAGTGAAAAACAGTCCGGGACTTGGCTATGTTTTAGGTGATGAGGGTAGTGGTGCATATCTTGGAAAAAAAGTGATTCAACACTATTTGTATGGAACCTTTGAACCAGAGTTAATACACAGATTTGAAGAAAAATATCAAACAAACGTTACCCTGATTTTGGAGGCTGTTTACAGGCAATCGTTTCCCAACAGGTATTTGGCTGGGTTTACATCATTTTTAACTGAAAACAGAGGACATTACATGATAGAAAACATTATTGAAGACGGCTTTAATGATTTCTTTTTCAATCATATTTATAAATATCGGGAATCATGGAATTTGCCCATTAATTTTATTGGCAGTGTCGCTTATGGATTCAGGGATGTTTTGAAAGACTTATGTCATTCCTATGAATTGCAATTGGGTAAAGTTTTAAAAGATCCTATGGCAGGATTAATCAAATACCATCAAGGATTGATTTAGATAAACAGACTATTAATATTGGGTAGCAATTCAGTATAAATTAAATTAATATATGATAATGGGTAAAAAAATTTTTTTTTATTTCAAATAAGTGTAAATTCGAACTAAGAAATAATATTTGGTTAAACTTATAAAATCATCGCACTTATGAACAACAAAATTTTACTTTCAACAGTGTTTATTGCTGCTTCTTTTTTTGCAAACGCGCAACAAAACAGAACAACTTATGCTATTACGGGAGACGGAAACAAAGATTTTGTTTGGATGAATATCCGTCAGGTGGATTTAACAACTGGTCAGGTAGTTAAAACAATTTTTGAAAGAAGTAAGACTACTTACACACTTACAGATGTAACATCTAAAA
>CANFOP010000103.1 GCA_947448685.1 Chitinophagaceae bacterium
GTCTGAGGCAGTTACGACAGCTGTTATAAACAAAAGAGCTGGCGGGATGGGACTTATAAGTGGAAGAAAAGCATTTCAACGTCCATTAAAAGAGGGAATTGAATTACTTAATGCAATTCAGGATGTTTATTTAGACAAATCGATTACAATTGCTTAATTACAACCCGAACATAAAATCGGTAGAATTAAAAAAAATTAATCATTAAAGAAAGGGAATTGTATGAAATTAGAGGAAGATTTTGATGCAAACCTTGCGGGCGATAATGCTGAAAGCGAAAATCACGGCAATTGGTTTAAACGTAAGAAAAGAGGTATTTTAACTTCTACAAAAGAGAAAAAAGATTCTCCGGAAGGAATATGGTCAAAATGTCCATCTTGCAATCACATCTGCACCATTGAAGATCTTTCTGACAATAATTTTGTATGCCCAAAATGTGACCATCATCACAGAATAGGCAGTGATGAGTACTTTGATATAATTTTTGACAACAAAGAATTTACAGAACTGTTCGCAAACATTATTTCCAAAGACCATTTGGGTTTTGTAGATCTAAAACCTTACAAAGACAGATTACAGGAAACTTATGCCAAAACTCATATTCATGACTCAATTACAGTAGCGCATGGTAAAGTTTCAGGTAATGATTTAGTGATAGCATGTATGGATTTCGAATTCATTGGTGGCAGTTTAGGAAGTGTAATGGGCGAAAAGATATCCAGAGCATGTGATTACTGTATAAAGCATTCCATACCGTTTATGATTATCAATAAAAGTGGCGGAGCAAGAATGATGGAAAGTGCATTTTCATTGATGCAACTGGCTAAAACCTCCGGAAAACTTATGCAACTCAGTGAAGCAAAAATCCCATACATATCACTTTGTACAGACCCTACATTTGGAGGAACGACCGCATCCTTTGCCATGTTGGGTGATGTGATTTGCGGCGAACCGGGTGCATTGATAGGGTTTGCCGGTCCTCGTGTAATAAAGGAGACCATTAAAAGAGACTTACCTCCTGGCTTTCAACGCAGTGAATTCCTCTTGGAACATGGTTTTTTAGATTTTATCATACATAGAAAAGAACTAAAAGAAAAATTATCTAATTTATTAATGCTATTCAAGTCGTAATTGCTGAAAACAATTCAATGTTGTAGTTATTATTCTACTTTTTTCACTTTTTTTTAAAAAAAAGCGTTGTTTTTTGCAGAATTGTTTTTATGCGATTATCTTTACGTCAGTTTTCATAGGGTACGGATTAAAAACGAACTGGGGTTTCTACCCCGGTTTTCTTTTTTTTAAAAGTGCTCTAATCATATATCCGCTTTAAACATTCGTTTACAATCTCTTACATTTGCTAAAAATACCCGGTGGAACTTATCAATCGAAAAGCAAGTTTTGAATATTTTTTTGAAGCCTCATACATAGCAGGCATCGTACTTTCTGGTACGGAAATAAAATCCTTGCGTTCGGGGAAAGTTAGTTTTAATGATAGTTTTTGTGTGTTCCATCAAAACGAATTATTTATAAAAAATCTTCACATCTCAGAATATTCATTTGGTACTTATGCCAATCATGAACCTTTACAAGAAAGAAAATTATTGCTGACAAAAAAAGAATTGAGAAAGCTTGCATCCAAAATAAAAGAAAAAGGATACAGCATCATTCCCATTAAAATATTTTTCAGCGAAAAGGGTTGGGCAAAAATTGAGATTGGACTTGGAAAGGGCAAAAAGCATTTTGACAAAAGGAATGTTATCAAAGAAAGAGAATCAGATCGGGACATCAAAAGAAAATACGGAATATAGGTTAGCACTCACTTAACCCAAGCGGTACATTAATGGCAAGACCTCCATCTGATGTTTCTTTATATTTGCTGTTCATATCTAATGCGGTTTCCCACATCGTTTTTATAACTTCATCTAAGCTCACTTTAGCATAATCAGGAGTGCTTTGCAAAGCCAATTGACTTGCAGTAATGGCTTTAATTGCTCCCATCGCATTTCTTTCAATACATGGAATTTGCACCAATCCTCCAACAGGATCACAAGTCATTCCCAAATGATGTTCCATCGCAATTTCAGCAGCCATTAATGCCTGTCGTTGTGTTCCTCCCATAACTTCGGTTAACGCTGCAGCAGCCATTGCGCTACTCACTCCTATTTCGGCCTGACATCCACCCATAGCCGCTGAAATGGTTGATCCTTTTTTGAAAATACTTCCAATCTCAGATGCAGTAAGTAAAAACTGAATAATTTTCTCATCTTCATTTCCTCCACAAAAAGCAGTAAAATATTGCAATACAGCCGGAATAACACCTGCAGCACCATTGGTAGGCGCTGTAACCACATTTCCAAAAGAAGCATTTTGCTCGTTTACCGCCAAGGCAAAACAACTAACCCAATCAAGAATATAATTAAATTGACTTCCTCCTGCAGATATTTTTTCTAGCCATTCCTCATAATTTGAATACGTTGCATTTCCTAACAATTTTTTATTCAACTCGCTGGCTCTGCGGTTAACATTCAATCCGCCAGGCAAAAATCCTTTTGTATGACAACCCTTATAAATAGATTGCTTCATTACATCCCAGATTTTAAGCAACCCAATCTTGGTTGCTGATTCACTTCTCCAGCAATATTCATTTTCCATTACTATTTCACTGATACTCATACCAGTTTTTCTGCACCAGTGCAACAAATCTTCAGCATGATTAATAGGAAATGGGATACTAATAATCTGTTCGGACAATTCATCTTCTCCTTCTTTTTTAACAAACCCTCCTCCAATGGAATAATATGTTTCAGCAACATCATTGCCTTCTTCAAATGAAGCGAGAAATGTAAGCGCATTGGGATGAAATGACAAAGTTTCATTGAAAAGAAAAACAATATCAGCAGAAGGATTAAAATGTATTGAATGAATTCCGTCTAAATTGATTGTTTGTTTTGATTTGATATCATTGATATAAGAGTCTATTTCATCTACATTAAACGTAACCGGATCTTCTCCAGAAAGTCCTAACATGACCGCGATGTCTGTTCCATGTCCAATACCGGTTTTGGCTAATGAACCATACAACAATATTTCCAGTTTAATAATCTTTTGAAGAGATTGCTGATTTTTTAATTTATTAATAAATAATAGTGCAGCACGCCAAGGTCCCAACGTATGACTACTGCTGGGTCCAACGCTTATTTTAAACATATCGAAAACTGAAATGGCCTCGTGACTCAAATTAATCCAATTATATTATACACAATTTGCAAAATAATTTATTTATATGACACCTCATTGAACGGCAATCAGAGACATTTCAAATCTTAGATAGGAATTAGCAGGCAAAAGAACATTTCCACTTTGATCTTTCAGCACCTGACTTCCATAAGCCAAAGAAGGCGGAATATACATGGTAATAGATCCGCCTGGTTGAATCAATGGCGCTAATTTTTGAACCCCTACAATTAGATCTCCCAACAAAAAAGAAATGCCCTGCGAACTGGAATGACTGTCGAATGCTATACTGTAATCCATTTTATATACCGCATAATTAAAAGAAATATTTTTACATAATGAAGGTGAAACCCCCGATCCGGGACTGTTTATTTTATAAAAAGCACCTGAGGGGTGTTGCTGCATATTTGTGATATTGTTAGCAGTAAAATATTGAAGTATATGTTTCACATGTGAAGTATCAGCTACAACTGTAGATTCTTTATAGGAGCAGGTGTTTTTTATTTTCATGCATGAGCATGCCAACAAGGCAATAAATAAAAAAGGCAAAACAAGATATTTCATAACGTTTATTCTTTACTACTGTTTTTTTTATACATCAACTCATTGTATAGTTGCTCATTCATTTCCCATTTAAAATGCATACGTGTAAAAGAGAAAAATAATGCAATCATCAACACAGAAACAAAAATCATAAAAGTAGCACCCGATGCGGAGGGCGATATTTTTGTATACCATTCAGGAGAAAAAAAATACACCAAAATGACAGAAAAAAATATTGGAAAAGAAAAGAGTAAAGCCATTGGCAAACCTCTTAATAATTTGCTTTGAGTTGAACTGTATTCTACTCTTACCAATTCCCAGTGTTTAACAAATGTAGATTCTTTCTCTGTGAGCATACTCAAAAATACAAATAAAAACGCATTATGTTGATTACTAAATACATTGAAAAATGAGAATCCAATAAAACAATTACATAGATTTTATTCTAATCACAAAAATTATTATCAATCTAATAATATTGTTTATTGTTTAATTGAATATATTGCAATTATAAAATCTTTTCATTCAGAATATCATATACAAGCATTGATTAGATTAGGGTAACCGGAAATTCAACAACAACTGATTAAAAATCATCTCAAATGAAACCTGAACAATTAATTTCTTCCTTTCTATTGATAAATAAATCTATTCAACTTGAAGGGATAGGCATTTTGAGATTAAACAAAGAAATCACATCAACCGAGGATGCCAACAACAACATCATTTTTCCGGAAGAATCCATTTATTTTGAGTACAATAAGAATTGTAAGACCGATCACTCATTCATAGATTTTGTTTCTGAAAAAACAGGTAAGATCAAATCTTTAACCTCATCAGACATAGAATCTTTTATGTTAATCAGCAAACAATTTTTAAATATTGGAAAACCATTCAACTTAAAAGATATTGGGGTAATTCAAAAAAATCAAACCGGCATTTATGAATTTACCCAGGGAGAACCTATTCCGGAAGCAATAGATACTAACCATAATAAAACACCACAGAACAAAGACATTGATTTCTCATCTCCTGTAAAAACAAAACCATACATTCTGCCTGATAAAAAAATAATTGCGGCCGGGGCTGTATTTCTTGCATTAATTTTTGCTCTGCTGGTTTATTTTAATCATTCCCAAAAAATTGAAACAATCAAAAACAACATTGATTCCCTGTCACTAGTTCAAATTACAAAACCTTCTGACAGTTTATCATTCATAAATAATACTGACAGCCTTAAAATTGTCATGTATGAATTGAATGACAGTATTTCGGCTGAAAATATTATTAAGAGAATCAACACCAATCAATCAATGAAAATGATTGCTATTGATTCTACTCATTACCAGATTATCATTGCTTTCAAACTGCCATTAAAAGATAGTACATACATAAAAGACTCATTGGAAAGAAAATTCAATACAACTATGAGAATTGCGAATTAGTCTGAAAACTAAACATTCGAAAGTAAATATTGAACAGTAAAAAATAATCATTGAGCCTTTTAAGTAGCCCAGCGATTTAAACTTTGAATCTAAGCGGTTTGGTTCGTGTCGACACGCGCAACAGATAACCCTTTAACTTTTAAACATTGATATGGCAAATAAAAACCGCCTCAGTATTTTACAGTGAGGCGGTCTCTTTAGTTTTAATGAATGGTTGATGATTAGTAGCCCATACCTCCCATATCAGGAGCACCACCTGGCATCATAGGTTCATCTTTCTTTGGTTTGTCGGCAATTACACATTCTGTTGTCAACAACATTCCTGCAATAGATGCCGCATTTTCCAAAGCCACACGACTAACCTTTGTAGGATCTATAACACCTGCCTTGAAAAGGTTCTCATAGGTTTCTGTTCTTGCATTAAAACCAAAATCACCTTTTCCTTCTTTAATTCTTTGCACAACAATTGAACCATCAATACCAGCATTTGCTGTTAGTGTGCGCATAGGTTCTTCCAATGCACGGCGGACAATTTGCATGCCGGTTTGCTCGTCTTCCAGCTGGCCTTTTACTTTCGCGTCAAGACTTGAAACGGCGCGGATATACGCTACACCTCCACCTGGCACAATTCCTTCTTCGACTGCTGCACGAGTTGCATGTAAAGCATCATCCACACGATCTTTTTTCTCTTTCATTTCAACTTCAGTTGCAGCACCAACATATAATACAGCAACTCCGCCTGCTAATTTAGCCAAACGCTCCTGTAATTTTTCGCGGTCGTAATCGCTGGTGGTATTTTCTACTTGAGCTTTAATCTGATTAACTCTGGCAGTGATATCAGATTTTTTACCTTTACCACCTACGATTGTTGTATTGTCTTTGTCAATTGTTACAGATGCAGCCTGACCTAGATAAGTCAAATCAGCATTCTCCAATTTATATCCTTGCTCTTCACTAACTACAATACCAGCAGTTAAAATAGCAATATCCTGTAACATTTCTTTTCTTCTGTCACCAAAGCCTGGCGCTTTTACAGCAGCTACTTTAATGGTTCCACGTAATTTGTTTACCACTAATGTTGCTAAAGCCTCCCCTTCCAAATCTTCAGCAATAATTAATAGCGGACGACCTGTTTGAGCAACTTTCTCCAGTATATGAAGGATGTCTTTCATCGCAGAAATCTTTTTGTCGTATATCAAAATATACGGATTCTGCAATTCTGCTTCCATTTTTTCACTATTGGTTACGAAATAAGGTGAAACATATCCGCGGTCAAATTGCATACCTTCCACTACATCTACAGTTGTATCAGTTCCTTTAGCCTCTTCCACAGTAATGACACCCTCTTTACCTACTTTGGCAAAAGCTTCTGCAATTAATTTTCCGATGGTTTCATCATTGTTAGCAGAAATAGTAGCTACCTGCTGAATTTTTTTGCTGTCGTTTCCAACAGTCTGAGATTGACTTTTCAAATTCTCAACAACTAAACTGACTGCTTTATCAATACCGCGTTTAAGATCCATTGGATTAGCCCCTGCTGCTACCATTTTCAAACCTTCTCCAATAATTGACTGAGCAAGTACAGTTGCAGTGGTAGTACCATCTCCAGCAATATCTGCTGTTTTAGAAGCAACTTCCTTCACCATCTGTGCGCCCATATTTTCAATCGGATCTTCCAATTCAATTTCTTTCGCAACACTCACGCCATCTTTTGTAACTTGAGGTGCGCCGAATTTTTTGTCAATTACCACGTTTCTTCCCTTAGGACCTAAGGTAACTTTAACTGCATTTGCAAGGGTATCAACTCCCTTCTTCATTCTATTTCTTGCTTCGATATCGAAGAAAATCATTTTAGACATAATTATATGTTTTATTTTTTATAATTAAAAAGTTAAAATTCAAAAATTAAACAATTCTTTATTGATAGTGCTGGATGCGAACTTGTTAAACAATAGCAAGTATGTCGCTTTCACGCATGATCAGGTAA
>CANFOP010000104.1 GCA_947448685.1 Chitinophagaceae bacterium
CCAGGTAGTGTTTTTGAAAAATTTCAGGTCATTGGGAAGATGCCAGATTAACTGATTGTTCTTGCCGATGACATTATTGGATGAGGCTGCTACAATGATTGAAACCATGATGCAAAGGTAGAATGTTAATTGCAAATGAATTAAATATAAATTGGCAAAGGGTTCAATTTATTCGATTATTTTATTTTTATGGAAAGATTGCCTGTTGATAATAGTCTAATAAACAATGCCTCTTTATTTGTTGAGATATTTTGAATGTTGAAATGGTTTACCAATCCGTTCATCTGAATGTTGTCTGTCAGTTTTTTGTTTAGTTGGTTTTGCAAGCCACTCTTCGCTTGATTAAGAGCTGGCGACATATCAAAAATTGCCGCACCTTTTATTTTTTCAGTTATTTTATCATTCAGCATCCAGTTGGCCATTTTTATCAAAATATTTTTGCTTTTCAATTCAAAAGATAAATCAGGAACTGATAATGTGTTTTTTGAACTGTCAAAAAATGGTGTTCCCGTAAAAAATATTTTTCCTTTTTGAGAGCCTTTAAAATCAATCATTACAGAAATTTTTGAATGGCCAATTCCGCTGACGTTTACATTGTTAATGATTATTTTCTTACCCTTTATATTAAAAGTTGAGTCTTTCAATTTTGTGTTCATCAACTTGGTAAGATCCTTATAATCAGCGTAAATATCAGTGTAAATGCTAAATCCATTTTGTAATTTATTGTTGGACAAATCAGGAAGTGCAGTTGGTTTATTAGTTGTGTTTGCAATCGAAAATACAGGGTTGCATGTCAAGCCCAGGTTGAGAAACAAGCTGGAACCTTTCAGATTAATATCGCTGATGTTGATGGCGCTTGGGTTGAGAGATAAATAACCCAGTCCTTCAATATTTTCCACTTCCCACAATTTATCCCATACATTTTTCATCAAAGGTTTCAAATCGTAAGAGTTCACTTGATCATCCACATTCTTTCCAAGCAATTCAAGTTGATTTTTGATTTCCTTCATTAGCTTTTCAGTGATGTCAATATTGGCAAAACTGATTTTACATTTATCAACCGCCTGAGCTTTTACTAAACTGGTATTGGATTGAAGATGATAATCTGGCAGCAATTTTATCGTTGATGAATATCCGATAGATATTCCTCTGAGAGGCTCATTGAATCCGCAGCTAAAGGTCGGAGTAGGAAGTAAGCAATGATCATTGATGCATTTGGCACAATAATTTCCTTTTATTTGATATTTGCCATCAAAAGATAAAGTGACTACATCTTTGTTTCCACTGATGATAAAAGGACTCCTGATAAATCGATAATTGTAACGTAATCCCTCACAAGGATTGTCATTTCCCTCATATACATTAGCAACTGAATTTTCAGCCATACTGAAATATGGATTCAAGTCAATTTCAACAGGAATATTAATGTTGGAAGAGATACTTTTTTTTAAGGGAATTGATTCAGTTGTAACATTGGGGGCTTCCGGTTTAATTGTCCTGCATGATATTAATGAGATACAGGAAATGAATATAAAAAGTCTGTAAAAATTCATTTTTTAATAGGGTTTGGTTGCTTTTCAAAACAGTTTTTTATACAGCAACGGGGGCTTTAATTCCAGGGTGACATTGATAGTTGATCAGTTCAAAGTCTTCATATCTGAATTCAAAAATATCTTTTATGGCAGGATTAATTCTCATTTGAGGCAATGCAAAAGGTTTTCTGGATAATTGAAGGTCAGCTTGTTCAAAATGGTTTTTGTATAAATGTGCATCACCAAATGAATGAACAAAATCGCCATACCCAAGGTCACAAACCTGGGCAATCATCATGGTCAGTAAAGCGTAAGATGCAATATTGAATGGCACACCCAAAAAGACATCCGCACTGCGTTGATATAATTGACAACTTAATTTTCCATTGGCAACGTAAAACTGAAATAAACAATGACAAGGCATCAATTTCATTTTTGGCAGATCTGCTACATTCCATGCACTGATGATCAATCTTCTGCTGTCAGGATTGTTTTTGATTTGATGAATTAAATCTTTAACCTGATCAACTACCACACCATTGGCACCTTCCCAACTTCGCCATTGTTTTCCATACACCGGCCCCAAGTCGCCATTTTCATCAGCCCATTCATCCCAAATGGACACATTGTTTTCCTTTAAATAGGCAATATTGGTTTCACCTTTCAAGAACCACAGCAATTCATGTATGATGCTTTTCAAATGCGTTTTTTTAGTAGTAACCAAAGGAAAACCTTCGGAAAGGTTGAACCTCATTTGATAACCAAATACGCTTCTTGTGCCGGTTCCGGTGCGATCACTTTTATCCGCTCCGTTTTCTTTGATGTGTTTCAGTAAATCTAAATATTGCTGCATAGGTGCAAATTAAAAATTAAAAAGTATAAAGTTAAAATGAGCAATTCAAATTATTCATAAAAGTTCAGATTTGAATGTCCATATTTTTCCCTATTTCTAAAATACTGGTATTGTTTGACACGAAAAAGAAAAATAATATTGCATTTTTGTGTCAATACGATAAATAAAAAAAATAATTATTTTGCCAAATATTTTTTAAAGTCAATATGTTTTGAAAGAAATAAAAATGCAAAAATTATCATAAATGGTTCAGCATAAAATCTCCAACGCATACCTACAAAAAAAATGATTGAAAGTAATATAGATACTAAAATCGGTATAAAAATTAAAATAATTCTTGAATCAATTTGTAGGTTTTTTATTAATGAAATCATACAAACCAAGAATAGGATTTGAATTAAAAATGAGAAAAAATTATTAACATAAACATACGTATCGTAATCAATGCTTTTGCAATTTAAGGGAGAGAAGTAAATGGTTAATTTTTTAATTTCAAGAAATAATTCATTCATTGGATTTTTTTTAATCCATTCAAATGCTAGATTTTTTCTAATTAATGAAACCTGGTATTGATTTAAAGAATTCTCATTTGGAATTTTCTTTTTGCAATATTGATACAAGGAATCATTTGGCAGATTTGATCTTTTGTTCCAAAGGCCTGACGCAAATGGATTGTGGCCTTGCAATAACTCAAATCCTGTTTGAGTCGACAAGATCTTTTTATTAAATAGTTTTTCGTTTTTCAATAAGATTGGATAGTGTGCAAAAAACATTAATAGAAAAGTTGCGGTGCTAATATAAAGTAAGCGAGTAATATTTCTTTCTCCCAAGAATTTTAATTTCTTGTATAAAACAATAATCCAGAGTACTATAAAAATCAATAAATAAAATAAAATCAACTGTCCTCTTATATAGCATGATATAGTAATTATTATTGGGAATAAAATAATATCTATTGTATCAATTTTATTTTCAATAATAAATCTGATTAGTTTAAGAATGCAATAGATTAGTAGATAAGTGGCAATGTTTTCATATGCGAAAATACCGCCAACATAATAAATGACTGACGGATAGTATGCATAAGTTAAAGCACATATAGAGCTATTTAAATCCGTAAGAAAATAATCCGCTAATTTTTTAAAAATAAAAATACTCCATATGTACAAGAGGTTTTGCAAAACAAATATCACAATGATGTAGTTCTTCTTTGATATGCCTGCAAGCATTAAAAACTCATAAATATAAACAGTTCCGGTGCCATGATATGCAAATTGGGGGTAAACGCCTTTTTCTTTATGTTCTTGAGCTATTTTATAGTTATTCTCTTCATCCCAATTCATTTTATTAAACTTATAAAAGTTTGTTGAAAATACTATTTTCAAAATAAAAGCAATTGTGATTAGCGAGTAGAAAATTTTATATTTCATTTTTGGGAAAAGAAGTCCTGATTTTTCAAATATACAGTTAACTGCAATAATTACATTAAATTGCTTGCTGTATCTTTGTTGTTTAAATTATGGCAAACAAAGGAAAAGTATTAATGGCAATGAGCGGTGGTATAGACAGTACCGTGGCTGCATTGATGCTTCATAAAGAAGGTTATGAAGTGGTGGGCATTACCATGAAAACATGGGACTATGCAACCAGTGTCGGAGTCAACAATAAAAAAGAAACAGGCTGTTGCAATTTGGATAGTTTTAATGATGCCAGAATGGCTGCAGTTGAGCATGGATTTCCTCATTTTATATTAGACATCAGAGAAGAATTTGGAGATTTTGTTATAGAGAATTTTGTAGAAGAATATATGGCGGGTAGGACACCCAATCCTTGTGTGATGTGCAATACTCATATCAAATGGCGCGCCTTGTTAAAACGTGCCGATGCATTGGGATGCGATTTTATTGCTACGGGACATTATGCACAAATTCAGCAGCATACTAATGGCAGATATTATATAAAAAAAGGAAAAGACGAAAGTAAGGATCAAAGCTATGCTTTATGGGGGCTTCAGCAGGATTTGCTGAGCAGAACATTATTGCCTTTGGGAAATTATCACAAAACCGAAATTCGCCAAATGGCTCATGATTTCGGATATCCTGAGTTGGCAAAGAAGAACGAAAGTTATGAAATATGCTTTGTTCCTGATAATGATTACAGAGGATTTTTGAAAAGAAGAGTAGATGGACTTGAAGAAAAGGTTAATGGTGGTCACTTTGTTGATTCTAAAGGCAACTTTCTTGGAACGCATAAAGGTTATCCATTTTATACCATTGGTCAGAGAAAAGGTTTAGAAATAGCCTTGGGCTCGCCAGTATTTGTAACGGAAATTAATCCAGCAACAAATACAGTTGTTCTTGGAACAGAAGAAGAGTTAAACAAAACTGAAATGTTTGTCAATGGTATAAATTGGATGAAATATGAAAAGTTTTCAGACGGAATGGAAGCGTTGACTAAAATCAGATATAAAGATAAAGGCTCAAATTCTTCCATTTATCTTACAGAAAAAGGTGTAAAAGTTGTATTTTTCGAAAATGTTAAAGGTGTTGCACCCGGTCAGAGCGCAGTTTTTTATGAAGGAGATGATGTGATTGGGGGCGGAATTATTCAGAGATACGATACAAACTCATAAATATATCAATCCATGAACTTAAAAAATCTAATCGGAGTTTTTTTATTGTCATCCTTACTTTTTTCATGTTCAAGAAGTACTGAAAGTTTTTACAATGTTTCAGTTGATCATTATTATCCGTTACAAACCGGAAAATATATTGTTTACAGATTGGACTCTTTGGTTTACATCAATTTTGGCAAAAAAGACACAACCATTTCCTACCAGGTAAAGTATGAAACAGATTCTTTGTTGACAGATAATATAGGAAGACCTTTTTACAGAATTTTCAGGTATATCAGAAAAAATGCATCAGACTCCTGGATACCCGATGGTACCTGCATGGCAGCAAATACCGGATCGAAAATTGAATTTACAGAGGATAACTTAAAATTTATCAAACTCGCAGAACCCATCAGAAATACTTTCAGCTGGAAAGGAAATTCTTTTATTAATGCAACTTCTATCAATTCTGAATTGATCTACATGCAAGATTGGGATTATGTTTACAGCAATGTTGATGAGAGCTCTATCGTTGGGAATGACACTTTACAAAACACACTTACTGTAAACCAGAGAGATGAAACTATCAACGATCCCGATAATCAAAATATTTACAGCGAAGTAAATTTCTCAAAAGAAAAATATGCAAAGGACATTGGATTGATTTACAGAAAATTTTTACACAGGGAATATCAGCCGAACCCCAATGGTGTTGGAGGTTATGTGGCGGAAGGTTCCTATGGAGTAACGTATACCTTGATAGATCATAACTAATTCAACCAATAGTGCGAATCAACATAAGAAAGGCAAAAAGAGAAGATTGTTCCAGAATGATGGAATTGATTCGTGAGTTAGCAGAATATGAAAAAGCCCCAGAGGAAGTAACAGTAGATTTCAATCATTTTGTAAATAGCGGTTTTGGAGATAGCCCTGTTTGGTGGGCTTTTGTAGCAGAACTTGAAACTGAAAAAAACGATATTCAAATTGTAGGTTTCGCATTGTACTACATCCGTTACAGTACATGGAAAGGCCAAAGACTTTATTTAGAGGATATATTGGTTACAAAAGAAATGAGAGGAAAAGGAATTGGTAAAATGCTTTTTGAAAAACTCTTGGAAGTGTCAAAATCAGAAAAACTTGCCGGAATATCCTGGCAAGTGTTGGATTGGAACGAACCTGCCATTCATTTTTATAAAAAATTCCCCCAGGTAAAATTTGATAACGGCTGGATAAATGTCAGCATTGATTAATATTATTTATACGGCTCCATCAGTTTTTATATATACTAAAAATATTTTATTATCAAATGGTTGTTTTTCAATAATTTGAATTGTTGAAAGTTTATTTTTTAGAATATCTCATAAATATTTAACTTCGCAAAGCAATTTTCATTAAAATGGAAATTAATCCTTTTATTATTTTGTAATACTCAATTAAAAATTATGAAGAAAATTTACTTCTTACTGATCGCTATTCTTTTAAAATTTTCTGTTCAATCACAAACAGTAGCAACAACCATCAATGGTTCTTATAGTGCTAACGTTGTTGTTGGGCAGAGCAACTACCATGTGTCTGAGGCGATTTATACAGAAACTGAAATTGGGGCATCTAATTTCACTTCAGCAGGAACCGCTATCAACAAGATTGGTTATAATATTTTACAATTGGGGTCACCAACGACTATTACCAATTTTAAAATAAGAATGAAAAATGTATCTCTCAACACTACAACGTTCAATACCGGTAACTACAATACAAACGGTTACACATTGGTATTCAACGGAACTGTTGATTTTTCCAGATTGGATTGGAATGAATTTTTACTCACAACGCCATTTGTAAGAACTCCTGGTACCAACTTGCAGGTAATGGTAGAAAGAGGAGATGGAGTGCTAAACAGCGGATACCTGGTGAGCACTACTAACGGAAACCAAACATCTACTACTATTACCACATCACGCAGAGCAAATACAACAGCAGCAATAGGAGCAACAACTTCATTGACTGCCTCTGCATTCAGGCCTGCTATTGAATTAATTCATGTTCAGCCTAATGATGCAAGTATCACTGATTTGGTAACTCCTCCTGTTTCCTGTTATACATCTAATCAAAATATTGGTATAGTTGTTACAAATAGTGGATTAAACAATATA
>CANFOP010000105.1 GCA_947448685.1 Chitinophagaceae bacterium
AGAAAGACTGGCTGCAAAAGTACCTTTAAAAAAAATCAACCCCAGAGAAGTTCTTCAAATTGCAAAAGCATTGCAACAATCTGCAGCCATAAAAGAAATTTGCATTCAATCAGAGAATGAATATCTTAAAAGACTGGGCGATTCACTGAATCCTTGTCAATTTATTCTTGAAAAAATCATTCGTGAAATAAATGACAACCCTCCTGCCGTTGCTAACAAAGGAGGCATGATTGCAACTGGAATTCATGCAGAGCTGGATGAACTAAGATCCATATCCAGCGGCGGTAAAAATTACCTGATTGAACTGCAGCAAAAAGAATCTGTAAATACAGGTATTTCATCTCTCAAAATCAGTTTCAATAATGTATTTGGATATTATCTTGAAGTGACCAATATCCATAAAAATAAAGTTCCCGAAACCTGGATCAGAAAACAAACTTTGGCCAATGCAGAGAGGTACATCACACCAGAATTAAAAGTGTACGAGGAAAAAATAATGGGAGCCGAAGAAAAAATAATTCAAATTGAATCACAAATTTTTCAGGAATTATTGAACGAATTGCAGGATTATATTTCCCCAATGCAAGTCAATGGAAATGTAATGGCAATATTAGATTGCTTGTGTTGTTTCTCCAATAATGCCCTTCATTTTAATTACAAAAAACCTGCAGTTCATGAAGGAAAAGATCTGGCTTTAAAAGACAGCAGGCATCCGGTGATTGAAAGAAATTTACCCGTTGGGGAATCTTACATCACCAATGATCTAATGCTAGATACTGAAGAGCAACAGATTATTATATTGACTGGACCAAATATGAGTGGAAAAAGTGCCATACTTCGTCAAACAGCACTCATCACTTTAATGGCTCATATGGGAAGTTATGTACCGGCTTCATTTGCTAAAATTCCTCTTACAGATAAAATTTTTACAAGAGTAGGCGCCTCAGATAATTTGAGCGGAGGTGAAAGCACCTTTATGGTTGAAATGAATGAAACAGCAAGCATCATCAACAATCTTACCAACAACAGCTTAATAATACTTGATGAAATCGGAAGAGGAACATCAACTTACGATGGTATATCCATTGCATGGAGTATTGCTGAATACCTTCACCAATCAGTTCATATACCAAAAACATTATTTGCAACCCATTATCATGAACTTAATGAGTTGGAAAACAAATTCAGCAGAATAAAAAACTTCCACATTACCAATAAAGAAGTAGGTAACAAAGTTATTTTCCTGAGAAAACTTGCCAGAGGTGGAAGCACCCATAGTTTTGGTATACATGTGGCAAGAATGGCAGGAATGCCGAAAGAACTGATCGAACGCGCCAATGAAATACTTCAACAACTGGAAAAAAGCAGAGATAATGAAAACAATCATTCAATTGAAAAAGGAATCAAAAATTTAACCCAACCAAAAATGCAATTAAACATTTTTGATGCACATTCGGTTACTTTCAATGAAATCCGAAACCTATTGGATAATGTTGACATAAACAGATTGACTCCTGTAGAAGCATTACTCAAACTTCAGGAAATAAAAAATACGTTAAAATAATAATAATGACTCTTGTCACACTTCCTAAGGTTGTTAATATTTACTTACTTTGTTTTTTGAGCTAACTTACAAAAATGATTACTCGGAATTATGTCACTTTGATTTTACTGTTTTTTTTCAGTTATCATGTAACTGCTCAAAATAGTAGTGGTTGTATAGCATTAGGACAACTGCCTGAGACAGCTCTTCCCATTTGCGGTAATACAGGATTAAATCAATCATCTGTGCCGATATTTGTTTCTTCCAATCTTGTTGTACCAGGATGCAATTCAGTGGACTATTCAGACAAAAATCCCTTTTGGTATAAATTTACCTGCTATGTAAGCGGACCATTGAGTTTTACCATTACACCCAATAATCTATCAGACGATTATGACTGGCAATTGTATGATGTTACAGGTCATAATGTAAGAGATGTTTTTACAGACCCATCGCTTGTAGTGACTGGCAATTGGTCCGGTTCGTCAGGTCCTACAGGTGCTTCCGCATCAGGTGTCAATTACATTCAGTGTGCTTCTGTACCCAGTGACAATGCTCCTACTTTTTCACAAATGCCTCAGTTGATTCAGGGACATAATTATATTTTGTTGGTCAGTCATTACTCTGATTCGCAAAGCGGTTATTCTATTTCCTTTGGTACTGGTAAAGATAATATAACAGACAATTCAATTCCTGTTGTAATAAATGTAAATGCAGACAATTGTAATGGAAAAATTATTGGGGTGAAGTTCAATAAAAAAATCATGTGCAAAAGCATCACAAAAACCGGTGCTCTTGAATTTGACATTACAAATCTTTCAGGAATAACATTAAACAGTCCCACAGCAATCAGATTAACAGGGAATGGTTGCGAAAGTGGTAATTGTTTTACAGGATTTGACACAGATTCCATCACAATTATTTTAGACAGTGACCTGCCTCCTGGAACATACAAGTTAAAAATAAAAAATGGAACAGACGGCAATACCCTATTGGATAATTGCGGAAATTCAATTACCGCTGGAACATTCACCATGCCTTTTTCTTCTGTTCCTAAAATGAGCGCGGAGTTTAATTACTCCATAAAGTATGGTTGTGATCAGGATACCGTATCTTATTTCATAATTGATACTACAGCCATCATAAATTACCTTTGGACATTCGACAACCATTCAATTCAACATTCAACTATACCCGACCCTATTGTTTACTACTCAGTTTTCGGTAATAACATAACCACATTGGAAGTCAGTAATCAATATAATTGTAAAGTTATTTTCAAAGACACTGTTTACTTATACAATATTTTAAAAGCAGCTTTTGAGGCGACTATGTTTGTATGTCCCAATGACAGTGCTTTATTTAAAGATAAAAGTGTAGGAGATAGTATTGTCAGCTGGAACTGGACCTTTGGAAATGGCAACACTATTTCTGAAAACAGTTCACAAACGCATGTTCAGTTCTACGAAGATAATCCTTTCAGTAATTATCAGGTTCCCGTTAGTCTCTCCATTGAAAACAATCTTGGATGTACAGATTTTACTACTGCAAATATTACCATTGTTAAAAACTGCTACATTGCCGTACCTTCTGCATTCACACCAAATGGAGATGGCTTAAATGATTATTTGTACCCTTTGAATGCATATAAGGCAAAAGATCTGAAATTCAGTGTTTACAGCAGATTTGGCAATCGCGTTTTTTATACCGAAGACTGGACAAAAAAATGGGATGGGAAAATAAAAGGTCGTGAAGCCGATTCAGGTGCTTATGTTTGGGTGTTACAATATTTTGATTCCGATAAAAACAAAAAAGTAGAATTAAAGGGAAGTTCAGTTTTGCTGAGGTAATGAATTATCATGAATTAAAGTTTCAAATTAATCGAAATTCTCTTCTGTAATAACTTGTCCCAAAAGCAAAATTCTTATGTTTGCAAAAAAAAACGATGGAACACAAGCCTGTCTATTACGGTGAATATCTTCAGTTGGAAAAAATCATACATGCACAAGAACCTGTAAGCTTTCAACCCGGCAAAGAACCTGCACATGATGAAATGCTTTTTATCATCATCCATCAGGCTTATGAATTGTGGTTCAAACAAATTTTATTTGAAGTTGATTCTGTTGCCGCTATCATGAATAAACCAACAATCAATGATAATTCCGGAGAATTACAAACTATTGTTCATCGTTTAAAAAGAACAGCAACCATCTTAAAAGTATTAGTTCAGCAGATAGATATTCTTGAAACGATGACTCCTATGGATTTTCTGGATTTTAGAGACATGCTTCGACCAGCATCGGGTTTTCAGAGTTGGCAATTCAAAATTATAGAAGCCAAATTGGGTTTAAAATTTGAACAAAGGCATGGGCAAAATTATTATACCTCACAACTAAACGAGAAAGACATTGAAACCATCAAATCGGCAGAAAAAGAACCTTCCATTCTTGTTTTGGTGAATCAATGGCTTGAACGAATGCCATTTTTACTTAACGAACATTTCTGGAAATTTGACGCCAAAACAAACAAGGATATATCTGCACATCCGTTTTGGTCTGCTTATGAAAAAATTTATATTGACAGCTTGAATGAATCAGAAAAACAAAACGGTGTTTTATTCAAACAACACTTTGGGAACAGCGAAAATAATGGTGAAAGGTCATTAAGTCCTGCAGCTTGCAGATCGGCTCTTTTTATCATGTTATACAGAGGATATCCATTACTGGAATTACCTTTTCAATTATTGGACACTTTACTGGAAATAGATAACCAAATGGGTAATTGGCGTTACAGACATATCAACATGGTAAGAAGAATGATCGGGAGCAGAGTAGGTACGGGGGGAAGTTCCGGTGCAGGATACTTGCAAGGCGCGATGGAAAAACATTACATATTCAAAGAAATTTCTCAATTAAACAGTTTCCTGATTGACAGAAGAAAATTGCCTTCTTTACCAAAAGAATTGATTGATTATCTTGGATATTATTTTTAATTCAATAACTCTTTTAATTTACCAACAACAACATCAATCTCTTCTTTTTTGTTGTTTTTACAGAAGCTGAATCTTACGGTTATTTGATTGGGATTATTGTTGATGGCGCGAATGACATGACTTCCTGCATCTGCTCCGGATGAACAGGCACTTCCACCACTTGCGCAGATGTTATTGATATCAAGATTAAAAAGTATCATTTCTGATTTTTCTGATTTTGGAAAACTAACGCTAAGCACAGTATACAAAGAATTTCCGAATACATCACCGTTAAAGTTTACACCTGCAATTTCCTTTTGCAGCAAATCGTACATGTATTTTTTTAAAGATTCAATATAAATACGGTCACTTTCAAAATTTTTGTTTGCGATTTCAAGGGCTTTCGAAAAACCAACAATTCCATAAAGATTTTCTGTTCCGGCGCGCATGTTTCTTTCCTGTCCTCCTCCGAAAATGAAAGGTTTTATTTTTACATTTTCATTGATATAAAGCAAGCCAACTCCTTTTGGACCATGAAACTTATGGGCAGCACCGGTGATAAAATGTACAGGTGTGTTTCTTAGATCTATCGGGAAATGTCCAACGGTTTGAACTGTATCGCAATGAAACAAAGCCTGATATTTTTTGCAAAGATTACCAACAACTTGAATGTCCAGCATATTGCCGATTTCATTGTTGGCATGCATCAATGAAACCAACGTTTTTTCTTTGGACGAAGACAATAATTGTTCAAGATCATTTATATCAACATGTCCATTAGATGTAAGTTTCACATAACTGACTTTTACCGATTCGAGTTCATGTAAATGTTCAACAGTATGAGTTACCGCATGATGTTCAATGACTGATGTTATAATATGCTTACATCCCAAATCCCTTACGGATGCCTGAATAGCTGTATTGTTACTTTCAGTTCCTCCACTGGTAAAAAAAATCTCTGCGGGATGGGCATTCAGAATTTTTGCAACTGATTTCCTTGATGATTCAATAGCCATTCTTGTTTCTCTTCCATAAGAGTATATTGACGAGGGATTACCAAAACGTTCAGTAAAATATGGCATCATGGTCTCTAATACAACAGGATCTAGGTTCGTGGTTGCTGCATTGTCAAAATAAATTCGGCTCATATGGTTAGATTTATTCCGGCTATTAAATTGATTCCTTTATATCACTGATAAGACGCATAGCAATATTATCAGCAGTAGTTTCGAAATTGCTTTCCGCATAAATGCGAATAATCGGTTCTGTATTACTGGTTCTTAAATGTACCCAATCATTGTCAAATTCTATTTTTAGTCCGTCTTCTGTGTTGATGGGATGAGACTTATATTTTGATTTTATTTTTTCAAAAACGGAAGTGATATCAACTCCCTTTTCAAGTGAGACTTTATTTTTACTGATAAAGTAGTCGGGAAAAGTATTCCTCAACTGTTTAGCTGTTTTTTTACTTTCAGATAAATGAGATAAAAATAATGCTATTCCTATAAGTGCATCTCTTCCATAATGAAGTTCCGGAAGAATAATTCCACCGTTGCCCTCCCCTCCTATCACTGCATCAGCCTCTTTCATCCTGCTTACCACATTTACTTCACCTACTGCACTGGAAAAATATTTTCCACCATATTTCGATGTGATGTCCTTTAATGCTTTTGTTGAAGACATATTGCTAACAGTATTTCCAGGTTGTTTGCTCAACACATAATCTGCAACAGCCACCAAAGTATATTCCTCTCCAAACATAGATCCATCTTCACAAACAAAACACAATCTGTCAACATCAGGATCGACAGCAATTCCAAGATGTGCTTTTCTTGCAACAACCTCTCTGCTGAGTTCCTTTAAATTTTCAGGAAGGGGTTCAGGATTATGGGCAAAATTACCATGCATTTCATTATTGATAACAGTTACATCTTTCACACCCAATGCATGTAACAAAGCAGGCACCGCGATGGCTCCGGAACTATTTACGGCATCTACCACAACTCTAAACCCCGCATCTTCAATTGCCTTGCCGTTTGTTAGACGGTGTTTTTGAATTGCATCAATGTGATGTTGCAATATTTCTTTATTTTCTGTAATAAAACCCAACTTATCAATTTCACAGAATTTGAAAGCCTCCTTTTCTGCAATTTCCAAAATCAGTTTTCCTTCTTCAGCGTTGATGAATTCACCCTTGTTATTTAACAACTTAAGTGCATTCCACTCTTTGGGATTGTGACTTGCAGTAAGAATAATGCCACCGTCAGCCTGAAGAAAAACAACGCCCATCTCTACAGTTGGGGTAGTACTTAAGTCAAGGTCGATGACATCTATACCCAGTCCAATAAGGGTAGCATTTACCAGATCCTTTACCATTTTGCCACTCATTCTTCCATCTCTGCCAACTACTACTTTTTTCTTTTTATCATCATTGTTGGTATCCAACAACCAGGTACCATAGGCTGCGGTAAATTTAACTATATCCAATGGAGTCAAATTTACACCTGTGTTTCCTCCTATAGTACCTCTGATTCCTGATATACT
>CANFOP010000106.1 GCA_947448685.1 Chitinophagaceae bacterium
ATACTGTAATTGACAGCAATCGTGGTCTCCAGCCATTTTTTCATTTTGATATCAGTTGAGAAACGTTGAGCTACAATCCAGTTGGATCCTGTATTTTTTTGGTCTTTATCCAAGCTGTCACGTAAAAATGAAATATTGTTGTTGTAAGTGAAATTACCTCCGGCATTAAAAACATATTTTCTGTTTTGAATGGGTTTGGACACATTGTAAAATCCAAAAAATGTATAGTAGCCATTCGCATTTTCATATTGAGTTTCCTGTGCTCCGCCGCTTAATAATTTGATGCTGTTTACAATTTTATCCTGTGTAAAAGAAGCACTGATGTTTCCAAAAAAAACATTACCTGAAATCATATCAAAGTTATTATACCTCATACTGAAAGTATTAGTGAATTCAGGCTTTAAATTAGGGTTACCTATGCTGATAAATTGAGGATTGGAATTATCCACTACAGGTTGAAGTTGCGCATTGCTGGGCTGACTGGTGTTTCCATTATAATTGATATTTAAAGAGCGGCTCTTTGAAAAATTATAAGCAACCCTTACAACAGGATAGTAATTAATCAAATTGTTCCTGAAGGTTGTATTTCCGGTAACAGAGTTGGTTTCCATGGTTGCCGGTTGGGCAGACATTCCCAATGTGTAATTATATTTCTTTTTGGTGGTGCGAAGATTCAATCCAAAGCGATTGGTCTGATAGGTGCTGTTGTAAATATTGCTTAAAGATGCATCGTATGTTTCATTTTTGGTAAGAGAATCTATTCGATAATTTTTTCTGTCGTTACCAATGAATTGGTAATTGTAAGAATAATTGAATTCCAGACTTCTTGTTTTGGTGAGCGGTTCTGTATACGATAATTTTCCTCCGTAATTTTTTGAATGATTATCCTGCAGAATCTTTTGCAACAATATTGAATCCATTACAATACCATTAGGCATGAAAAGGTTGGTATAATTATCGTAGTTTTCATTTGAATTAGTTCCGGAATTACCTGCATTCAAGTTAACAGACATCGTTCGTCCTCTTTTGCCAAAGCGATGATTGTACAATAAACTGCCTGAGAAATTCGGACTTTCTGAATTACTCAAATCGTTCATTCTTCCACTTGAAATTTTATAGGTATCAATATTGGTATTGAAGGTGTCCAGGTAGCTTACATCGGTTTTATTGTAGGATATATTGGGGCTGAATTTGAAATAATTCATAGAATCCATCTTATATTCCATGTTTAACGAAAAGCGATGATTGTCTACCAAAGAATAATTGTCAGTATTATGAATATATGAAGTTGTTCTGTCTTGAAAAAGACTTTGCTGAGTAGATGTCTTTAACGTACTTGAGCTTTTGTCTGAAAAACTATAACTGCCATAAATGGAAACTTTGGGTCCCCATTCATCCCGGTAATTCAACCCGATGGATTGTAAGGTATTGAATCCGTCATTGTTTCCAAGATTACCAATGCTTGAAGCAACACCTGCGCCGCCTCTTCCAATTCCCATAGACCTTGCCATACCTGCCATCATATTGCCCATAGCGCCACCCATTGAACCAAAGTTGAATAAACTGGCATTGGTATTGTTCATATTGCTCAGCAAAGAAATTTGCTGATTGTTGTTAAATCTGTTTATTGAAAGAGATCCGATATAACGGTCATCTGTACCTGCACCTGCAGTAGCACTTCCAAAATAACCTTTGTTCTTGTCTTTCTTTAAAACTATATTCATAGTCTTCGAAGGATCACCGTCTTTGATACCGGTAAAGGCAGCCTGATCACCATAATCATCAATGATTTGTATTTTGTCAACCATATCAGCATTCAGTTCTCTCGTAGCCGTTGTTACATCTCCATTGAAAAAATCTTTGCCGTTGACCTTTACTTTTGTAACCTGTTTTCCCTGAGCAGTAACGGTTCCATCTTTATCAACCTGCACACCTGGAAGATTTTTAAGAAGAGTTTCAACATTGTCGTTTTTTCTAAACATTGTGCTGTCTATCAAATAAGCAACGGTATCTTCTTTGATCTGTACTTTTTGAGATGCAACAGT
The DNA here is from genome assembly GCA_947448685.1 of Chitinophagaceae bacterium. GTDB lineage: Bacteria > Bacteroidota > Bacteroidia > Chitinophagales > Chitinophagaceae > Ferruginibacter. The sequence continues at coordinate 2,046 of CANFOP010000106.1, forward strand.
GACGGCACTTAGCATTTTACCTGATGGATTCAGAATAATATCATCCAAAGTTTGGTTGATTTTATTTTCAATTTCAAATTCCTTAATGTAATCGTCGTATCCAATAAATGAAACTGATAATTTAATTTTGGTAATGTTGGATAATACAAAAGAATAATTTCCTTTCTCATCGCTAGTGGTTTTCAAACTGTCATTGTTTGATTTATCAAATATAACAAGTGTTGCATTTGACAAAGTGTTGCCTGAATTATTTTTCACAGAACCTCTAACGGTGAAACTGTTCTGAGAATATGTACAAATTGAAAACAACAAAGATAAAAGCAGTGCAATTGAATTTTTCATTGCGATGATTGGTTTGATTAAAGAAATGCAAAGAGAAGAATAAAGTTTGACAAAGTGAACATCCATTTGTTAAAGAGAATAAAAATCAGATTTTCTTCTTTTCAAAAGAATAGACGTAAATATATTTCTCCAGCAATTGATTGAACTCTTCTCCCTGATTGAATAAAAACCGGTGTTTTACCGGTAATACATAAATTGGGAAGTCTGCCAGTTCTGATTTGAACTTATCCATTCTTACAGCGTCTTTTTCTGTAATCAATATCATTTTATTGCTTGAATGAATTTTTTGAAATTGTTTTTTAATATACAGTAAGTCATCAAATGAAAAAATATGATGATCGGGATATTTGACCATCTCATAAAATCGAACCTGCTGATTTAAGAAATCTTTGATTGGTGTAGGATTGGCAATACCACAAACCAACAACACTTCATCTTTATTTTCAATTTTTCTCAAATCATGATTGAACAAATGATATGGAGTTCCGTATTCAATTGATGTAAAAAAAACTGACTGATGAGCCAACGGATTCAGTTCATGAATCAATTTTATTTTTTCATCTGAAGAAAAATCAGATTTACATTTTGTAACTATGATGACGTCTGCTCGTTTGCTGCTTTCCCTTACATCCCTTAAATCACCAGCAGGGAACATCAGATCTCTTGTATATAAATTGGAGTAATCGGTAAGTATGATATTGAACCCAGCACGAACAGATCTGTGCTGAAATGCATCATCGAGTACGATGACCTGTGTTTCAGGGCGTTGATGTAAAATCTGAGGAATAGCAATCAGTCGTTCTTCTCCGACTGCTACTGTTATATCCCGAAATTTCAAATGGAACTGCATTGGCTCATCACCGATATCCAAAGCAGTGGTTGATTCGTTTGCGATGGCAAACCCTTTTGTTCTTCTTTTATAACCTCTGCTTAACGTAGCAACTGTGAAATTTTTTTTTAAATGTTCCACGATATATTCAGTCATGGGCGTTTTGCCGGTTCCTCCTGTTGCCATATTACCGACGCAAATAAGCGGGAAGTTGAATTCAGCTGATTTTAAAATGTTCTTATCAAACAGTTTATTTCTCAGCCAGATGATGATTCCATAAACGATGGCCAGTGGCAGTAAAAAATATCTGAAACTTTTTAACAATTGAAAATGGATTTATGGTTGAATGAAAAATGAAAAAATGGTGGTGCCATAATTTCTTTCCGATTTGTAATAATCAAATTTTCGATAATCGTTTCTGGGTGTGTGTTCCAGCACAAACCATCCGCCTTTGTTCAATAATTGTTTTTTGAAAATCAATGCAGGCAATTCATCAATAGTGGTCAATGCATACGGTGGTCCCGCAAAAATAAAGTCATATTTTTCGTTGCATGAGTTGATGAAAGTAAAAACATCCTGTTTGATGACAGTTATATTATCAAAAGACAAGGTCTCTTTGGTTTTCTTGATAAACTCATACATCTTGGGATCTTTTTCAATCAAGGTAAGGCGCTTTGCTCCCCTGCTTGCCAATTCATAACTGATGCATCCTGTTCCGCCAAATAAATCAAGACTTGTTAATGTTGTTATATCCAGATTATTTTCAATGATGTTGAACAAGCCCTCTTTGGCAATATCAGTAGTTGGCCTGGTATGAGGCATTTTAGTAGGTGGGGTGATTCTTCTGCCACCATGAATACCGCTGATTATTCGCATGATGCCAAATCAATTAGATGACTTAAAAAATATTTTGTCTGCTGAACAATATGTGGCGTCAACGCCACTTTACTGTTTGTTGAGGAAAGATTGATATCCAAAAAATAATTGTACAAATATTCGTATAGTTTAGATTCTTTGACCACAAGTCCCTTCAATCTCAATTTAATCTCTGCTGGACTTACATTGTATCTTTCACAGATATTCAACAGATGATAAGCCACATCTTCCTGCGTTTTGTACTCATATTGCTGCGCTATTTGCAATGCACCTTCTTTGAATAAAATGATTTTAATTCTTTGATAAAATACAATACAAGTCAAATGAGTAGAATCAGACTCAATTTGAATTTGCTTCGTTGTGGAATGAAAAGTCAATGCATCCGGAAAATAATGCTGACAAAGTTCTTCCACCGTTTTGGGAATTCTGTAAATATTATAAACAGACAAATTATTCAAATAATCAGTCTTCATGGTCATAAACTCATTTTCACCATAAGACAAATTCAACATTTCCTTATTTAATGAATCATCAAAATGCTTTTCTGGAATCAGCAATGATTCTTTAAAATTAAAACTAATATTTATTTTTTCAGGAGTATGCTTAGCCTCTTTGATATGATTGAAAATAGTTTGAACAGCCACTTCAATCTTTTCATTGGGATCTATATTGAATACTTCTGCACCTACAATTTCTTTGGGATGACTGGAAATCCACACCAAAGAAATTCCATTTTCACAAATTTCTATCAATACGTATAATTGGGCTTTATCCCCTGCATGAATCGGTATATTAATTCCTTTTTTCAATTATTTCACTTAAGGGTGCAAAATTAGAATATTTTTGCAGACTTATGGAAAGAAATGAACGAAACAATGATTTGAAAGTACATGTCAATAACAGACAGATACTCTCAATAGCGTTACCCATCACAATCGCCATACTTGTACCTCAGATAAATATGCTCGTAAACAGCATTTTTCTTGGACATTTAAGCAGAGAAGCGTTAGGAAATGCAGGAATCACAGGGATTTTTTATTTGATTTTTGCTGTTGCCGGCCATGGATTAAACAGTTCCATGCAATCTGTATTTTCCGGTTATGCAGGCAAAGATGAGCCCAACGCTTTCAAAACAGTTCTTTCTCAAGGCATCTTAATTAGTTTATTTTTTTCTATAATATTTATAGGTGTAACCTGGTTGGTAGCCCCCTTTATTTTGTCACGGGTTGCCAACGCTGCCTCTTACCCTTATGAAATGAGTTTTTTAAAAATCAGAATTGCAGGACTGCCATTTTTATATTTATTCCAAATGGGTAATGCATTTCTGATTGCCTCATTGAACACAAGATTTATGTTAATTGGGTTTGTATTGGAAGCATTGATAAATATTCTTTTTGACTATTTGCTGATTTTTGGAAAATTCGGATTCCCGGCCATGGGATTCAATGGCGCAGCTGTAGCTTCTGTAATTTCCGAAATTACCGGCATGGTGGCAGTTTTTGCAGTACTTCACTTTTCAGGTTTGAAAAGAAAGTACAAATTATTATCAACTTTCAAACTTGATATGACTGTTTGCAAAAAAGTCTTAAAAGTTGCCATTCCATTAATGTTACAGTTCATTATCAGTTTGACAACATGGCTTGTGTTTTTCTTGCTGATAGAAGATAAAGGTCCTAATGCCAAAGCAATCAGTAATACGATGCGAAATGTTTTTGGATTAGCAGGTATTTTCATTTGGGCATTTGCCGGAACCAGCAACACCATGGTTTCCAATCTGATTGGACAAAAGCGGGAAAATATGGTTATCCCTGTTATCAAGAAGATTTCTTACTGGAGTATAGGACTTTGCAGTATTATTATTCTATCGTTGAATATTTTTCCTGAAACTTTTTTTCATTTATTTGGACAGTCCGAAGATTTCTCAAAAGAAGGCATACCGGTAATCAGAATAGTTTCATTGGGATTGATATTCATGAGTTTTGCCAATGTATGGCTGAATGGTGTAACAGGAACTGGCAAAACTAAAATTAATCTGATGATAGAAATTGTGGCTATCATTCTATACTTAATATATACATGGTTTTTCATGAAATATCATTATATTTCATTGGCTATGGCATGGAGCAATGAATTTATTTATTGGCTGACTATTTTTACCATTGCATATTTTTATATAAAATCCGGTAAATGGAATAGTTCCAGATAAAAGTTAATAATACTAATTTGAAAATCTTGTACTTTTCAAAATAACATCACCAAATAAAAACTGATATGGCTGTAATAATCAGAAAATGGACGGAGGATGATATTGCTTCATTGGTAAAGCATGCCAATAATATCAATATTTGGAACAATTTAAGAAATGCATTCCCTCATCCGTATACGGAAGAACATGCTACACTTTGGATTGCATCTACATCAACAGAAGACCCTGTCATCAATTTTGCTATTGATTTGGATGGAGAAGCCATTGGCGGAATAGGTCTTATTTTTAATGCAGATGTTTATGTTTTGTCTGCTGAAATCGGCTATTGGATTGCAGAACCATTTTGGGGTAAAGGCATTGCAACTGAGGCTATCAGGCAGATGATGGAATATGCTTTTTATTATTTCGATATTGTGCGCATTTATGCCGAAGTATTTGAAAACAATAAAGCGTCCATGAGAGCCTTAGAGAAAAATGGATTTTATTTAGAAGGTGTTCGCAGAAAATCCGTATTTAAAAATAATGTGTTAATGGACGATTATATTTGGGTAAGACATCGTCCCTATTGATTTGTACCATTCAGATTATAAATGCATTTCAAGCATTTTGATTTATTTAACAATTTTATTTCAAAGGATTCTTGAAACAAACACATCTAATATTTTTTATTGCAAAATCATATTAAACAGGTAAAAAGTAAAATTAAATTATCCTTATGTATCTGAAGAAAAACATAGCCACCAGCGAATC
>CANFOP010000107.1 GCA_947448685.1 Chitinophagaceae bacterium
TCAACTCCCATGAGAATTTATCCAGCTGTTCATTATACGATGGGTGGTTTATGGGTTGATTACGAATTGCAAACTACTGTTCCTGGTTTATATGCACTTGGAGAAGCCAATTTCAGTGATCATGGCGCCAATAGACTAGGGGCCTCTGCCTTAATGCAAGGTCTTGCAGACGGTTATTTTGTAATACCGTACACATTAGGTAATTACCTTGCTGATGAAATAAGAACTTCTTCTATTTCAATAGATCATGAAGCATTTATTCAAACTGAAAAAGAAGTAAATGACAGACTAAATAAATTGATTAATATAAAAGGTAAACAAACCGTTGAAAGCTTCCATAAAAGATTAGGTAAGATCATGTGGGATAAATGTGGAATGGCAAGAAATGAACAAGGTTTGAAGCAGGCTATAGAAGAGATTAGACAATTGAAGCAAGATTTCTGGAATGATGTCAGAATTCCGGGAGATATCAATGAATTTAATCCGGAATTGGATAAAGCAGGAAGAGTTGCCGATTTCATTGAACTAGGTGAGTTGATGTGTTTGGATGCATTGAACAGAAATGAAAGTTGCGGTGGCCATTTTAGAGAAGAAAGTCAAACTGAGGATGGTGAAGCAAAAAGAGATGATGAGAATTTCAGTTATGTTGCCGCATGGGAAAATAATGGCGACAGTCAATGGGCATTGCACAAAGAGCAACTAACTTTTGAAATTGTAAAACCAACACAAAGAAGTTATAAATAGTCCGATTTTTAGTCAGATAATTAAATTAAAAACGTATGGAACACTACAATATGAATTTGACGCTTAAGGTTTGGCGTCAAAAGAATAATAAAACCAAAGGTGCTTTTGAAACGTATCCCGTGAAAAATATTTCCTCCGAAATGAGTTTCTTGGAAATGTTTGATGTGCTGAATGAACAATTGATTGAACAAGGAAAGGAACCCATTGCATTTGACCACGACTGCAGAGAGGGTATATGCGGTATGTGCAGCATGTATATCAATGGACAGGCTCACGGACCATGGCAGCAAAATACAACATGTCAATTGCATATGCGTGCGTTTAAAGATGGCGACACTATAGTGGTAGAACCATGGAGAAGTGCAGCATTTCCTGTGGTAAAAGACCTGGTTGTAAATCGTTCATCATTCGACAGAATTATTCAAGCAGGCGGTTATATCAGTGTCAATACCGGAAATGCAGTTGATGCCAATGCTATACCAATCGATAAAAAAGACGCAGATGATGCATTCATGGCGGCAGCCTGTATAGGTTGTGGCGCTTGTGTCGCAACCTGTAAAAACGGAAGTGCTATGCTATTTGTGGGAGCAAAAGTATCCCAACTGGCATTGTTACCTCAAGGTTTCCCTGAAAGAGAATCAAGAGTGTTAAACATGGTTGCTCAAATGGATAAAGAAGGATTTGGTAATTGTACAAATACATATGCTTGTGAAGCAGAATGCCCAAAAGGCATTTCTGTAGCCAATATCGCAAGACTGAATGCAGAATATTTAAAGGCAGGTTTAACTACAGAAGAAAAATAATTTAATCTTTTATCGATAATTTTATAGCCATCCAAAAAGGATGGCTTTTTCTTTGTTGTAATTACTTTAGTTTATTGTTAATTTCGGCAGATATTATTTATCAATTGAAAAATTTCTCATTATACTTTTTTATACTCCTTTTTTGTTCAGATAACCTGTTCGCTCAAGTTAAGGTATCATCTATATCTAATCTAAGATCAAAACGTATTTCAACTAAAGAAAGCATCGTAAAGGTTGATTCATTGAGTATCATTCCAAATACAATAAAAATTGAACAAATTCCATCAGATTATTTTATCACAGACAATATAAATTCAACCATCCAATGGATTAAAAAGCCCTTTAATGATAGTGTAGATATTGAATACAGGGTTTTTCCTGTAAAATTGAATGCTGTTCATCAGCATCTGAACTATGAATTGTATAAATATAATTTCATAGCAGAATATCAAACAAATTTGAATTTAAATGATGAAGGAACAGTAAATCCTTTAATAGACTTTGGTACTTTAAATTCCTCCGGAAGTATTGGAAGGGCAATTTCATTTGGCAATAACCAGGATGCTGTTGTGAATTCTAATATGAATATACAATTATCAGGCTTGATTGCTGATAGCCTTGAATTTACTGCTGCTATTTCGGATAATAATTTACCAGTTCAACCCAATGGTAATACAAGAAGCCTGAGAGATTTCGACAAGATTTTTTTACAACTTAAAAAAAGAAATTGGAAACTTGATTTCGGTGACATAGAGTTGATGCAAAATGAACTCAAATACATAAAATTCAATAAAAGAATTCAAGGACTTTCATATTCTACATCTAATAGCCTTTCATCTGGAATCAAAAATAATTTTTTATTCAGTGGTGCAGTAGCAAAAGGTAAATATGTAAAAAATATCATTACCCCTGTGGAAGGAATACAAGGGCCTTACAAACTCAAAGGAAACAACAATGAATTTTATTTCATTATTCTGGGAGGTTCAGAAAAAGTATATATTGATGGTGAATTGATGCAACGAGGAGAAGACCAGGATTATACCATTGATTATAATACAGCCGAAATTAAATTCACACCAAAAAGACAAATCAATAAAGATTCACGTATTCAGGTTGAATTTGAATATTCCGACAGAAACTATCTTAATGCTCAGTTTTATTTCAATGATAAATTATCAGTTAATGAAAAACTCGACATAAATTTCGGATACTATACAAATACAGATGCCAAAAATTCAGGAATTGATCAAATGCTCGACAGTCGTCAAAAAATATTTTTGTCTGGTGTAGGTGACAGTATTCAAAATGCTTTCACTGAGAATGCTGTCAGAGATACAATTGGGTTTGGTAAAATATTATACAAAAAAATTGACACGACATACAACAATATTCATGATTCGATTTATATTTTTTCAAACAACAATCAAGATACTTTATTCAATCTTTCTTTTACCTATGTAGGCGAAGGCAAAGGCAATTATAAGCAAATTCAAAATGGCATAAACGGTAAAGTATATCAATGGCAACAACCGGGTTCAAACAATCAAAAAAATGGCGACTGGGAACCAGTATCGTTTCTCGTTACCCCAAAAAAACAACAAATTTACGCTGTAAGTATAAATTATAAAATCTCTGAAAAGTCATTTTTGAAATCTGAAATTTCTTTGAGTGATTATGATGTGAATTTATTTTCAAGACGTGATAAAAAAAACAATAAAGGGCTTGCAGGAAATTTTACTTATAATCAAAGTACACCCGAATTCAAATTATTGAATTCATACTGCAAAATTGAAAACAATCTTTCTTACGAATACGTTCAACATCAATTCAAGCCAGTTGAAAGGCTCAGGGATATTGAATTTCTCCGCAATTGGAGTCTTTCACAAAACAGTGTGAATTCAGATGAAATGATTGCCGCCTATCAATTCATTATCAACAGCAAAAAAGGCGGACAAATAAAATACAGTATTGAGAATTATAAAAGAAGCGATGGATATAATGGATTGAAAAATTCTTTAACACAAAATTCTAATGCTAAATTTTTAAAAATAAAAAGTGAATTGCATTATCTGCATTTTTCTGATAATGTTAATAAAGGAGTTTTTTTGACACCTCTGATGGAATTGATCATTCTTCCAAAAAAGATTCCTGCGTTTCAGTTTGGAAGTCGATTGTCTGGAGAGTTCAACAAAATAAAACCTGTTTTGAATGATACATTATTGAAATCAAGTTATGCATTCAGTAAATATGAATTTTTTATTCAGTCTGATAATAAATCGCTCAATAAATGGGGTGTCAACTATAATTCAAGAACTAATTTCATACCTCATGTTGATTCTTTATTGGCTGTAGACAAAAGTGATAATTACAACGCTTATTTAGATTTGTTGAAAAGTGACAAGCATCAAGTCAGGCTAAATGGAAGTTATCGAGAATTGAATATTTTGAAACAACAACTGTCTGCTCAAAAAAAAGATAAAAATCTGACGGGTAGACTCGAATATTATGTCAATGAATTAAAAGGAGCACTATCAGGAAATATATTATACGAAATTGGAGGAGGTCAAGAACAAAAAAGAGAATATTCTTATGTCCAAGTTCCTGCAGGACAGGGCACATATGCCTGGAATGATTACAATGCAAATGGTGTAGAAGAAATAAATGAATTTGAATTGGCTGTTTTTCAGGATCAGCGAAAATACATTCGTGTTTACACTCCAACCAATCAATATGTCAAAGCGAATTATGTTCAGTTTAATTACAGTATTGAATTAAATCCATCCGTTGAAATTAGAAACAAGAATTCAAAATTGAAAAAATTCCTGTCTAACTCATTTGCAAGTTCTTCGTTGCAATTATACAAAAAAACGATTTCAGGTGAACATTTTCTTTTTATGCCTTTTGACAAAAATCTATTGGATACGAATTTAGTTACTGTAAATTCTTTTCTCACCAACAGTTTTTTTTACAATCGCAACAACTCAAAATGGGGTTTTGATTTGACAAGTACCCAATCATCCGGCAAGTCTTTATTGTCATTCGGCTTTGAAAATTCAAAGTCAGATATTTTAACAGGTAGATTAAGAATTAATTTTTTAAAAAATTTATCAGGAATAATGAAGTTTAAGAATATTAGTAATTCAATTTTTTCAACTGGGTACAGACTTGAAAACAGAAACTATGTCATCAATCAAAATGTTTTTGAACCTAATTGTACCTATTTATTCAAATCAATGTTCCGAACAACTTTTACATATACCTACTCAAACAAACAAAACAAAATCGACTCAATGGAAAGTTCCATCAACAACGCATGGACAGCAGATGTTAAGTTGAATATATACGCTAATACCAGTATCGTATTAAAGTGTTCTTATAATAAAATTAAATTCTCTGCTTATAAAAATGCAGAAAATTCTACGGTCGGCTATATCATGCTGGAAGGATTGACCCCGGGAAAAAATATTTTGTGGAATCTTGAATTAATCAAGAGATTAGCAGGAAATTTAGAACTTAATGTTCAATATGAAGGCAGAAAAACAGGTGTTGGAAGGGTAATTAATATAGGAAGATTGGCTGTCAGAGCTTTATTTTAATATTGTAACAATATTAATCTAATTTAGCATTGCTTTATAAAAGCATTGTGAATTCATCATCTATTATACAAAATGAGTGTTGAAAAAATAATACAAGCCTGGAAGAAAAAAGAATATAAACCTATCTATTGGTTTGAAGGTGAAGAAGACTATTATATTGACTACCTGATTCAGTATGCCGAAAAAAATATATTGTCAGAATCTGAAGCATCTTTTAATCTGACCGTTTTTTATGGCAAAGATGCTGAATGGACTACTTTAATTAACGCCTGTAAGCGTCATCCGATGTTTGCAGAATTTCAGGTAGTGATTTTGAAAGAGGCTCAGCACATGAGTTCAATTGATAAACTTGAGTCGTATGCTGAAAATCCTTTAAAAACTACAATTTTTATAGTTGGTTATAAAGGAAAGTCCTACGATAAACGAACAAAATTATACAAGCTGCTACAAAAGAATGCGGAAATATTGGTTTCGGCAAAGATTAAAGAAGATAAGATTCAGGAATGGATTTTAAAACAAGTTCATTCACTGGGATATAAAATCAATGCAAAAGCTGCAATACTGTTACAAGAACATATTGGCAATGATTTAAGCAGAATTGTTACTGAAGTTGAAAAGTTGATCATTAATTGCAAAGGAAAAGATTCCTTTGATGAAGATGATATTGAAAAATTTATTGGAATTAGCAAGGAGTATAATGTTTTTGAATTACAGGCTGCAATTGCTTATAAGAATCTTCCCGGGGCAATTAAAATTATCCGTTATTTTGAATCAAATCCTAAAGCAGGACCAATACAAATGGTACTTCCGGCATTATACAGTTTTTTCTCCAAAGTATTCTCGGCTTATGGTTTGTCCAACACTTCAGAAACAGCATTAAAACAACATTTTTATTTTAATCCGGTTGCTTATGTACAAGGAATCACCGCAATGAAAAACTATGGGTACAGCGGAACAGAAAAAATTATTTTATTGTTCCATCATTATAATCTTAAAAGCATTGGAATAGGAGATAGCGGAACAGAAAGTAGTTCTTTGTTAAAAGAAATGGTTGCGAAAATAATAATGATAGAAAAGTCTTAGAGAATAGATTCACACCAGTTTTTATCCGCTTCCAGTTGTTTTTTCAATTCATCAGGTCCACTGAATTTTATTTCAGACCGTACTCTGGATTTCAATATCACTTGGATTGTTTGATTGTAAATATCATCATCGAAATCAAATATATTAACCTCAATGACTTTTTCAATTTTATTGAATGTTGGTCTTATACCAATATTCATCATGCCCTTGTATAATGTTTGATTATTCCCAATGCGGATATTCACAGCATAAACACCGTTTCCTGGAATTATTTTATCAGGATTGTCCAATTTGATATTGGCTGTAGGGAAATTCAACATGCGTCCGATTTTATTTCCTTCAGTAACTGTTCCGCTGAAGAAATAATGATAACCTAAAACATTATTGGCATCTTCTATTTTACCATTCAAAATGTATTCTCTAACCAATGTTGAACTGATGGTTATATCATTCATTACATACTCAGGTATCTCTTTTACATTATATCCGTATTTTTTTGATAAACTTTCCAGCAGTTCATAATTACCAGTTCTGTTTTTTCCAAATCGATGATCATATCCGGTAACAATGGTATGTGGATGAAAATGCCTGACTAAAAAATCTGAAATATAAGACGCTGCGCTCATCTCGGAAAACTCTTTGTTAAACGGAACGATAATCAGATAATCAATGCCTGCTTTATCCAGCAAAAATGACTTTTCA
>CANFOP010000108.1 GCA_947448685.1 Chitinophagaceae bacterium
GTAATATCTCATTGTAATAGTCTCTGGCAATAGCATACTTTTCAATGTTTTTATATCCGGCTGACAAATCCTGCAGAATATTGCCGTACATATTTTTCCATTCAATGTTTTCATTTAATTTTTCGCTGAAATATTTTTCTTCATTTATTTTTCTTTGAACGGCATTTGATTTTGTTAATCCCAATACTTCTCCCTGCCATTTTTTATAAGCATTTTCAATACTGGCGTATTTGGCTGCATATTGAATTTTGATGGTTTCATCTTTGACCATGAATGACTTCATGGTTTCAAGAACATCATGCCTGATCTTTATTTTAGCAGGGTCACTCAGTTTCATGATTTGTTCAATGGCAGAAGAACTCAGATATTCGTTGGTTCTTCCCGGAAATCCAAATACCATGGTAAAATCTCCTTCCTTCATTCCTTTCAAAGAAATTTTTAACGAACGCTTTGGTGTGTAAGGCACATTCTCAGGTGAATACTCCGCTGGTTTGTTATTCTTATCAGCATAAATTCTGAACATAGAGAAATCTCCTGTATGTCTTGGCCACATCCAGTTGTCAGAATCTTTTCCGAAATTACCGATGGAAGAAGGAGGTGCTCCCACTAATCTTACATCTTTATAAGTTTCTGTAACAAAAAGAAAATACTTATTTCCTTCAAAAAATGGACGAATGATAACATCCTGATAACTTTCTTTTTTATATTCTTTTTTAATTTGTGCGATATTTTTTTCAATGGTTGTTTGACGTTCTTTTTCCGAAAGATTTGTATTGATATTTTCCAAAACTTTTTTTGTCACTTCATCAATGCTGATGATAAAAGAGACAAAAAGTCCGGGATTTTGTAATTCTTGTTCTTTATTGTACGCCCAAAATCCGTTTTGTATATAATTATGTTCAACAGATGAATGATTTTGTATCGCATCAAACCCACAATGGTGATTGGTGAGAATAAGACCCTGATCGGAAATGACTTCAGCTGTGCAGAAACCACCAAGACTTACAATAGCATCTTTTAAACTGCTTTTATTGATACTGTATATGTCTGAGGCTTTCAGCTTCAGCCCCATTTTCCTCATCTCTTTTTCATTGAGGGTTTGCAACAACTGAGGAAGCCACATTCCTTCATCCGCAAATGTTTTGAATGAAATACTCAATAGAAGAATCAAGTAAGTTAGTTTCTTTTTCATGTATAGTTAGTTTACATTTATTTTTAATGAATGATTCGGTAATTGGTACTGAGTTGAAACTGTTTATTTTTGTTATGTAGTAAGTTGTTTTACTTATTTACATTTAAAGTGCCGGACAAAAATAAGATAAATGACAATAGAACATCTTACCCAAACGGTGATATATTGTCTTAAATGGCATGGTAATTACATTTAATAAGAAATTGTTTAAAAATTCATAAGGAAACGGATGATAATAATTTCAAAACAAATATTTTTGTAAAAAATACTTCATTGTCACAGGATTTTATTTTCATACTGATTTCTTTCCTATTTGGTTTTATTGCCGCATGGATTGTGCGTTCAATTTCATATTTTAAGTTGAAGAAAAATCATAAAAGCACTGAAGGTTTATTGGAAAGTGAAAAACTTATTAAAGAAACCCTTCGTAAAGAAAGTGCCATGGCTTTCAGAATGAAGGAAACCACTGAGGCTGAACTTGGAAAGAAATTGGAAGAAGCTCAAGCGGTGATTAAAATAATGGATGAAAATATTCTATTACTGCAGAAGAGCAACGAAGAAACAGAAGAATTGTTGAAAATAACACAACCTGAAATTCACGCACTTAAATTGAAATTAATAGAGGCCAATAATGCCATATCTCGCTTGAAGTCTCAACTATCAGAAAAAAAATAACTAATCTTTTAAAAAAAAACTTCAGTATCCATGAAGATTCTTCATGGATATTTTTTATTTCTGTACATTGTTAAAAATAGTTTTGCGATTGATTTAATTCAGTACTTCTGAATTTTTTTAATCCCAACTCTATGAAAAAAACGACAAAACTTCATCTCTTTTTTACTCAATTCATTTTCTGTTTTTTTTGCAGTTTGATACTTTTGATTTTATTATTGATGAGTTCATTCAATGTACAGGCTCAAATAAATAATTTTCCAAGAGCAATTCAGTTAATCCAAAAAAATCAGATTAGGATATTTAAAAATAAGGAAGAATTCAAAAAGGAAGAGATAGCAGGGACATACTATTCTATATCTGATAAGATGACAATGGTTTATTTGCAACAGAAATACAAGTCTTTGCCTGTTTTTTCATGTATGAAGGTGCTGGCATTCAAAGAGGATAGTTTATTGTCTGTTGCCGACAATTATTTTAATTTCCAGGGGAATGAAATACATGAGAATGGCAATTGTTTGATAAGTCCAGAAATGGCTGTAATGTGTGCATTGAAAGATCAGTCAATTGAATTCCCTGATCAAATTATTTTGAATAAAACAACTGAAAATAAATATAATTTTGGAACAGCAGGTGTTTGTTATCATGATATTGTCTGTGAGTTAATATGGCTCCCCATAAATAGTACTTTGCTTAAAAAAGTCTGGCAGATAGAATTGACACCTTTGAATACATCTGATCATTTGTTAATAAGGGTGGATGCCTGTGATAATATCGTATTAGACAAAAATAATTATACGGTTTATGAAAATTTTGATGAGGATGTTTCGAACAATGAAAAAAATAAAAAGCGATTAAATGGTATTGATGAATCAGGTAATAAAAAAAATCAGCCAATTGAACTCTTCTCTATTTACAGGAATGCACGTTACAGAGTAATAAATTATCCTTTTGAAAGTCCCTCATATTTATCAGCTGGGTCAAGTATGGTAATTAATCCCTGGCAAAACATCATGCCTTTGGACTCTTTTCTCAAATGGCATTTTGACGGCAATATTGTTTATGACAGTACACGTGGAAACAATGTATGGGCACAGGAAGACAGAGATAATAATAATTCAACGTTCGGTAAAACTGCAAATTCTGTTTCCACAAATTCTGATTTGAATTTTGATTATAATCCAGATTATACCGATGTTCCAACTAAACCCAATACGCAGCAATTTGCAGTCACTAACTTGTTTTACTGGAATAATTTAATGCATGATTTATCATATCAATATGGTTTTGACGAGGCTTCAGGAAATTTTCAAATGAACAATTTTGACAGAGGGGGAGTTGGAAATGATTTCGTGATTGCCGATGCACAAGACGCAGGCAGATTCAATAACGCCAATTTTACCACACCAACTGATGGGTTTTCACCTAGAATGCAAATGTATTTGTTTAATTCTACCCTTCCTTTTAAAGACGCAGACTTGGACAATGGAATCATTGTTCATGAATATGCTCATGGAATAAGTAACAGATTGACAGGAGGACCCTCTAATTGTTCATGCTTGAGTAATGCAGAGCAGCCAGGTGAAGGCTGGAGTGATTATTTTGCTTTGATGATGACAACTAATTGGCGTACTTCAAATATTCAATATGGATCAATACCAAGAACTTTAGGAACTTATGTGTTGGGGCAGCCAATAACGGGAAGGGGTGTTCGCAGTTATCCATACTCTGTTGACAAGTCAATTAATCCATTAACCTATGGCATGATGGCTTCAACAGGTGGAGAAGTTCATAAAATAGGTGAAATATGGTGCGCTGCATTATGGGATATGACTTGGAATCTGATATCAATGGAAGGAATAAACCCCGATTTATTCAACCCCAATGTTTCAGGAGGTAACTCCATAGCATTGAAATTGGTAATTGAAGGCATGAGATTGCAGCCTTGCAGACCTGGTTTTATTGATGCAAGAAATGCTATTCTCAAAGCAGACAGTATTTTTTTTAATGCAAAGTACAGTTGTGTTATATGGAGTGCTTTTGCAGGGAGGGGAATGGGGAAAAATGCAAAGCAAGGCTCATCAAATAATACCAGGGATCAAATAGAAGATTTTCTCAGTGATGCAGGTTTACAATTGATGTTGACTCAAAATTTATCAGAACAATACGAGGGTGGCTTAGTGACATTTTACAATTATGTAAAAGCCAGTAAATGTTACGACATAGTAAATTCTCAAATTACTGACACATTGCCCTTAAATGTTGATTATGTTAGTGGTGGTAATTATGATTCTGCTTCACGAGTCATTCATTTTAATATTAATCTTCGGTCCGGAGAATCAAACGTCTTTCCTTTTACAATCAGAATTAAAAGAGACGCATATTTTTCACCGTTAAATTTGTTAGTTGATTCTGTTAAAGAAAATGTCATTTCCGGATTATGGCAGGATTCAACGAATGACACTAATGCATGGTCAGTATCATCTGAAGAAAGCAATAGTCATCCTTTTTCATTGTTCAGCTGTAATTATGGATATATTTCTGACAGAAGTATTCAAACAACCGAAGATATTTTATTACCGTTATCCTCCTCACCTTTATTTGATTTTCAAAGTAATATTCAATCTGAATTAAATTGGGATGGAGGAGTTGTAGAAATAAGTACGGATAGTGGTATGACATGGAATGATGTAGGTAACTCAATGATGGAAGGGTTTTACAATGGTAAAATAAATGTATGCGGAAATCCTTTGGCTGGTCGCAGTGCTTTTACTGGCAATAGTAATGGATTTGTGAAAACTGTCATTGATTTGACCTCCTATGCCGGCAAATTTGTAAAAATAAGATTCAGATTTGCTTCAGATGAAACTAATTTTTCCAAAGGCTGGTTCCTGGATGATATTCATCTTGTTGATACAGCAGTTGTTAATATGAAGTCGACATTTTTAGATAGTGTTAATCTCAAGCATGAAAATTCAAATGTCTCAATAAAAATATTACCTCCTTTGCCTTGTATTCCGGCAGCCATAATCTTACAGCCTGATGGTTTGAATTTATGTGAAGGAGGTGTCGGGAAATTGAGCATTCATGTTCAGGGAACAACTGTTTTGTATCAATGGCAAATTAGTACAGATGGGGGAGTTCATTTCCATGATATTCCTGCGGCAAAAGATTCTGTATTGGATATTGGAATAGTAACTGCTATGATGAATTTTTATGTTTATAGATGCGTTGTAACAAATGCATGTTCTACTACTATAATTTCAAACACATGTTTATTAACTGTTTATAACTTGCCTTCTGTTGACAGCGTATTTAACTTTTCAAAGTGTGGACAAGGCTCTGTAAATATTCAAGTTCCAGCCGACACTAACGAAATTATTGAATGGTATTTAACAGCATTTTCATCGGAAATAATTAATACCGCTTCCTTTTTTCAAACGCCCATCTTAACTTCAAATTCAACCTATTGGTTTAAAAAGAGAAATATTCAAACAGGCTGTATAACTAATTATCGTTTTCCTGTTGTGATTAATATTTTATCTCAACCTGATGTGCCATTTGGCAGGGATAGTTCTAGATGCGGAGCAGGTCAGGTTTTTTTAAAAGCCTTTTCGTCTGCAAGTACAAAAATATTTTGGTATGATCAAATTGCCGAAGGTAATTTGTTGGATTCCGGTTCTGAGTTTCGGACACCTGTAATTTCAGTAAACACAACTTATTATGCTGTCTCCAAATCTCCGAATGGGTGTATATCTCAATCCCGAACTGCATTTATTGCAAAGATTAATCACATTCCAATGAGAATAAACAGTGTGATGGGTTCTGTTAAGTGTTCAGGAGAATCTGCAATTTTAACAGCCTTGTCATCTCCCTTCCATCTTGTTAGATGGTATGCAGATTCTACAGATAGTACTTTATTGCAAACTGCCTCATCGACAGGGCTCAATAATTTCTTTTCTTCAACTGTTCAAAATACAACTACATATTGGGTGGCCAATTATAATAGTATAACAGGATGCATTTCATCAGAAAAAAAACCGGTTATCGCTTTTGTAAATCCCAGGCCTGCAGCTCCAATAATTAATTCGAATTCGCGATGCGGAACAGGGACAGTTGTATTAAGTGTCTTGTCTCCTTCCGCAAATATTAATTATGATTGGTATGATATTTCTTCCGGAGGAACATCATTATATACTTCATCATTTGTTGCCACGCCGGTTATTTCAACTTCAACGAATTATTACGTAGAGTCAAGAAACCTTTCTTCAGGGTGTACTTCAGTCACTCGTTCATTGGCTAAAGCAACGGTTTATTCGATTCCAAATCCTCCCGTTGCAGTAGGTTCAAACTCAAGATGTGGTTCGGGCAATATGGTGTTGAAAGTTCTTGGAAATAGAGACTTGTCTTTTGATTGGTATTCAGTTTCTTTTGATGGAATTCCAATAAAAGTCAATTCAGATTCTTTGAATTTAAATAATATTTCAATTTCAACTAATTATTATGTTACTTCAAGAGATGTTGTGAATGGATGCATTTCATCAACTCGAACTAAAATTACGTCAACTGTTTTACCGATACTACCTGGACCTGCTTCTATAAGTGGGTTTGTAAATATTTGCCCATTTGTCAATACATCCAATTCGGTTGTATATACTACGACTCAAGTTCAAGGTGCATCAAATTATAAATGGACGATTCCTTTTGGTGCTTTATTAGACAGCGGTAGTAATGGCATTAAGATAAGAGTTCGTTATATTTCGAATACAGCTAATGATACCATAAGTGTTCAGGCATATAATGGTTGTTTAGGAAGTAGGAAATCGTTAAAACTAAATACCAATGCATGTTTGCCTTCTTTTGTCCGAAATAAAATAATTGGTACCAAAA
>CANFOP010000109.1 GCA_947448685.1 Chitinophagaceae bacterium
AATGCTGCAGATGTTTTATAAGCATTGATGAGTCCTGGAACCCCCAATAATGTACCTCCAAAATACCTGGTTACAATTATACCGACATTGATTAATTTTTTGCTATCAATCTGTCCCAAAATTGGTTTGCCTGCTGAACCGGAAGGCTCCCCGTCGTCGTTAACCCTGAAATTGTCTCCTTTGTTGCCAATTCTATAGGCAAAGCAATGATGAACAGCTTTGGGGTGGTCCTTCTTCACTTCATTTAACCTGGCTTTGAAACACAGTGCGCTATCCATTGGAAAAGCAATTGCGATGAACTTACTTCCCCTGTCCTTAAATTCTGCAGTTGCTTCTTTTTCAATTGTACAATAATTATCTGTCATTTTTGTCTTTGGTCATTTTTTCTTTCATAATAATTGATCCAATCATCCTCGATTTTCTCCGTTTTAATGCATTCGTTTTGCTCTATAATGGGAGCGTCAACACCATCCGCAATAAATAAATGTTGATTGGTAATTACCCTTGCTTCGTCCCATATTTCATTTCTTATAAAAGAACTCAACAACGCTGCTCCGCCTTCAATAATGAGAGATAAAATATTTCGTTCGTAAAGAATATCATTCATTTGATGTATGAAGTTTTGATGCTCCTCAAACTTAACATACATGTTTGAACCTTCCATGCTTTCTTTGATACAGTTTAAAATAATGGTCGGCGTAGTTTTGTCTAAAATTCTGGAAGATGTATCTACCCTCAATTGTTTGTCTATAAAAATTCTTAGTGGGTTGTTGCCAGGATATAATCTTGTAGTTAGCGCCGGATTGTCGAGTATTACAGTATTGGTTCCTACCAAAATGGCATCCTCTTCACTTCTCCATTTGTGAACTAGCCTGTTTGTAAGTTCATTGCTGATTTTCAATCTTGATTTTTGCGGACCTGAAATTTTTCCGTTGATGGTTTGAGCCCATTTTAAAATAATGTAAGGCCTTTTTTGATTATGAAATGTAAAAAATCGTTTGTTTATGTTTAGTGCTTCATGATAAAGAATGTTTTCTATAACTTCCACTCCTGAGTCCTTGAGTTTTTGTATGCCTGCCCCATTCACTTTCGAATGAGGATCCCTGCAACCTATCACCACTTTTTTGATTTGTTGTTGAATGATCAAATCTGTACATGGAGGAGTTTTGCCAAAATGATTGCAAGGTTCTAACGAAACATACAAAGTACTGTCTTTTATAAAATGTATGTTTTCTTTTTTTACAGATTTGATACAATTCACTTCGGCGTGAGCACATCCGTATTTTTCATGATAGCCTTCTCCTATTATTTTATCTTCATACACCAACAAAGCCCCAACCATTGGATTGGGAGACACTTTACCCAAGCCATATTGAGCAAGGGTCAAACATCTTTTCATATAAACTTCATGTATATTCACAAGTGTAAAATTAAGGATGAAAAAATAAAGTATGTTTGCAAAAATGACAGTTAAAGAAGCCTACCGGTTATTTAAAGCAAAACTTTTGCCTATATATTCTGATAATGAATCGGAAAATATCAGCAGGATGATTTTTGAATCTCTTGCAGGCACTTCTCGTTCAGACATGCTGATGTATCCCAATAAAATACTGAATACGGAAACAAACAACAAACTGGAAAAAGCATTGGTGGAATTGATGAACTTTAAACCGGTGCAATATGTCATTGGTCATTGCTGGTTTTATAACCTGTCATTTAAAGTAAACGAGGAAGTATTGATTCCGAGGCCTGAAACTGAAGAATTGGTAACAGCCGTTATTCATTTTCTAAAAAATAAGACTTCAAAAAAATTATTGGATATTGGATCAGGAAGCGGATGTATTCCGATTTCCATTAAAAAAAATATACCTGAAACAGAAATCACTTCTGTTGACATAAGTCATGAAGCCCTCATAATTGCAAAAGAAAATGCCCTTAAAAATCAAACGGAAATTGATTTTATTGAATTGGATTTTTTAAATGAAAAACTATGGAGTGATTTGGGAACATTTGAAATTATTGTTAGCAATCCACCGTATATCCCTCACCGTGAGTATGCAGAAATAGACAACCAGGTAAAATTATTCGAGCCCTCCTCCGCTTTATTTGTACCTGATGAACAACCTTTGCTGTTTTATGAAAAAATTGCCAGTTTTTGTACAACACATTTATCAAAAGATGGAAAAATATTTTTAGAAATACATGAACAATACGGCAGCAACGTTTGCGAATTATTTTCTTCAAATAAATTTGAAACTGAATTGATAAAAGACATGTATGGAAAAGACCGAATTGTAGTAGTTACTCCGACCCGGAAACAGTTGCAGAAGTAGATGCACCAAGCCTTCTGGCGGCTTTCATTACTTTTACAATTTCTCCCCATTGTGCAACTGAATCTGCATTGATAACTACGGCCGGTTTTATACTGTCGCCTTCGTTGATATATTTTTTCAGTGCGGATTCCAATGAATCAGCAGTAATTTTTTTAGCTCCGATATAGTAGTTTTTGTCCTTATCGATACTTACCACCACACTTTGTTTTTGTTTGGTATCACTTTTGGCTCTGGGAACGCTCATTTTAATTACATTCGGATTGGCCAGCGTAGAGATCATTAAAAAAAACATCAATAGTATAAATAAGATATCATTCAATGGACCTGTATCAACTTCTGAATGGGAATCTCTTAATTTGTTTTTTCTCAAACTCATGCAAAAAATTTTACTGCTTAGTTGGTTCTTGTAAAATATCAATCAATTCGCTGCCGGCTGCTTCCATTTTATTGGCAAGTCTGTTGATCTGTGTGTCAAGATAACTGTGTCCTGTGAAAGCCAGCATTCCAATAATAAGTCCTGTTGCAGAAGTAATCAATTTAATGTACATCGCATCTGCAATCTGGCTGATGGAGGGATTGCTGATGGTAGCAAACTCCTTCAATAGCATCACTAACCCGATGATAGTACCTACAAATCCGAATAAAGGAGCTATTCTTGCGATTACAGAGATAATGCTGAGATTTTTTTCCAGTTTATACATTTCGAGTTTACCTACATTTTCCATGCTTTTTTCTATGGAATCAATTGGCTTTCCTATACGTTGCAGCCCTTTATCAATTACTCTTGCAATTGGATTGTCAGTACTTCTGGAAAGAATTTTTGCATCATTTAGTTTTCCATTGATGATGTTCTCTCTTATTCTGATCATAAAACCATCATCAATAGTACCCGCTCTTTTAATGACCATTAGCCTTTCAATAAAAAAATAAACCACCATAGCAAATAGTATTCCCAATGGGATCATAATGGGACCGCCTTTAGCCAACAAACTCCATAATGATTCAACTTTGACTCCTCCATTGGCGGCAATAGAACTTGAATCAATTTGTAATAAAATGTCAAACATATTTGTGCATTATTTTTTTAAAATCAAAAACAATTGCAATCAACAAATCTTAATTGATATATCAATGCAATAAAACGTTAATCTTGATAAAATTATTTACTTTCCATTTGCTGCATGGCCATGATTTGACGCATAGTTTTTTCCATTCCCTCACTGCTGCCATCTAAAAAAATCACATTGCCTTTTCCATATTCTGCAAAGTTTTTAATGGCTTCTGTCCACATACTGAATAAAATCACATTTGTATCTAAGTTGGCTATTTTCATTTGTTCAGCAGCCATACTCATCCCTTTTGCAACTTCCTCCCTGAACAATGCGACACCCTGACCACGAAGTTGAGCCGCTAATTTTTCCGCTTCAGCAGCGATTTTAATTGAATTTCCTTCTGCTTCAGCCGCTTTTGTTTTTGTAATTAACAAAGCCTGACCTTCATTTTCAGCAGCGGCCTTCAGATTGTTACTTGCCACTACTTTGCTCATGCTTTCTATGATTGCCTGATCGAAAGTGATATCATTGATTTGCAAATCCTGTAAATGGTATCCCCATTCTTCCAAGGAAGCGTCCACATGTTCTTTCACAAATTCAACAATATCTCTTCGTAATCCTAAAATTTCAGATTGCTTTTTTGTGGCAACAAATGCTCTGATATTCCCTTCAATAGTTCTAACCAATGCCTGCATCAGGTCTTTATCACTGATGAATTTAAATGCCACTTTTTGAATGGTATCCTCCTGTTCATTTTGCACAGAATACAACAACATTGATTTAAAATAAACATTGGCCTGATCAACAGTTACTGCCTGAAACTCCAGTTCCACAGAGCGATTCTGAATGCTTACTCTTTTATAAATCTGGTCAATCAAGGGAATTTTAAACCTTAGTCCGGGTCTTTGTATTCCTACATATTTTCCAAACCTTGTAATTACGGCAATGGTTCCCTGATTTACGGTGAATAACCCACTGAAGAAAATAATCAATAAAGGAATCAGCCACCAGAATTGCGATAAGTGTATCATAGTTGTTTTATTTGAAAATGATATTACAAATATAATTGTTAAACAATTATATAAATTGAATAAAATTAAAAATCCCCGATTGAAATTTCAACCGGGGATGAAAAGATAATTCTTTTGTCAATTATTTATAAATAACAAACTTACCAGTTTGTAATCTAACTCTTCCTGCATCGCTTACCTCAACATGGTAAACACCGCTCGGGAATCTGGACATATCTACTGTCATGATGGCGGTTGTTCCACCCAATGAAGGAGGGAATGTTTTAGTGAATACTCTTGCTCCTTTTTCATCATAAACTGTCAGGAAGCAAGGACTGGATACGCCATTTAATTTGTCTGTATAACTTACTGTAAATATCCCGTTATTCGGATTAGGATAGATGAAAACATCTGCAGGCATAAGAATCGTTAAATGCAAAGTATCTACAGATTCGCAACCATTATTGTTGGTGTAACTGTAAGTATAAGTTCCACTTGCAGCATATTGTGTACCATGCCATACTAAACCTCCTATAACAGAAGTATCTATTGAGTTGTGAGTACTGTTTTTTACAGTAACAGTAGCAGTTACTGTACTGTCGCATCCGTTTGTATTGGTATAAACATGAGAATATGTTCCCGATGAAGTAACAGTTGTCCAAGGCAATTGAACGCTGTTACATCCTGTAGCACTAATCGAACTTGAATTACTGTTGATAGTTACATGGACTGTCACTGTACTGTCGCAACCATTTGCAGCCGCTCCTGAATAAGTGTGCGTATATGAACCGCTTGCTGTTGCGTTTCCACCCCATGGTAGTGAGTAACTTACGCATTCAGTTGCATCAAAAGAGTAAGATGCGCTGGGATTGATTGTCACATTTGCTGTAACTATACTGTCACAAGAATGAATGGTTTGATAGGTGTGTGTGTATTCACCTGTTGTTCTTGCAATAGTTCCCCAAGGCAATATCAAACTATCACATGCAGTTGAACCGAAAGAACTTGAAGTGCTTGCGTGAATCAATACGTTTATGGTAACAATACTGTCGCATCCATTTAAAGAAGTGTAAGTATGCGGATATTGTCCATCGGTAAATACAGTTTCACCCCAAGGCAATACCAAACTATCACAACCGTGAGAGTCATAGTCATTAATATAAGGAGTTGTCCTTAATGTGAAGTGCAAAGTGTCTGTTGATAAGCAACCGCCTGCATTGGTGTAATCGTACGTATAATCTCCTGTTGCATTGCAAGTGATTCCATTCCATAAATAATCAACACATGATTCATATGTTGTTGAATTATGCGTAGGATGATGTATGGTTAAATACAATGTGTCTGCAGATGGACAACTTGAATCATTCAGATAAGTGTAAACATATGTGCCACTTGTTGTGTAAGTTAATCCGCTGGTTGTCCATGAATAAGTGTCACAAGCAGAATCAACAGTTATGTTGTGGGTGGCATGACATAAAATCGGAGCTTCTACATTGATATCATCCAGCAAGAATGCATTACCATATGCGCCAACACCTTCAAAACCGATTTGTACCAATTGTCCACTATATGCGGTCAAGTCAACACTGTCTTTTTTCCAATAGTAACGGGTAGCTGCTGCATCTGGTCTTTGATAGCCAGCCAATCTTGTCCATGTTAAACCCTTGTCAGTTGAGATTGATACATACATACTGTCTAAATCGGCAGCATAAGCACTGTCGTGACTCATATAGAAGGAAACTTTAGGCGCAGAAGATGCAGGGAATTCGATACACTTACTGTACAATCTACCCTGAGAGCCTAAAGGTGCATTATAACTATCAAACAAAAATGCTTTTGTACCGGGAGCCCTTGGATTCAATGAATCTGTAGCGGTTGTGGAATTTTTGTATGGACCGGATTTGATTCCCCAATATGAAGAAGGTCCTACCACTGCTTCAGCCGCCCAAAATACAGGCAACGGATTTGATTCTACATTTTCAGATAAAGGGAAAGAAGACAACACTTCTGAAGTGTTGGTTGTGAAATAACCTGAATCATTGCTATTGTTTCCATCTCCTGCAAAAGTTAAAAATGCAGTATCATAATTTACACCAGGGTTATTTAAATTAATTCCACTGAAAGTAATAGTTTCAGTGGCACCTGGATTGATAACGCCTGCGTTAGACAATGGAGTGCTTACATAAGTATTGGCACCGCTGATTTTTAACACTACAGAAACCGCACCCGCCGCTATATTGTTTAATCCTCTATTTGTAACAACTATACCAATATTTTGATTAGATGTATAACAGGAAACAGGAGGAGTTACCAAATC
>CANFOP010000110.1 GCA_947448685.1 Chitinophagaceae bacterium
ACTTAATTGCCCGGTTCCAAGCATATGATTCGCAATGGTGAGAATTTCGGCAGGTTGTTTTGTCGGCAGGTACGGAGTATATCTTTCACTGCCAATTGCTAACAGTAACGGATGTACGCCGGCTGCATCCACTGCATGGAGTTCTTTCAAGCCGGGTATTTCATCCTGAACAGCTTTGCCTGTGATGGAATGAATCAACTGTCCAAAACTGGTATCTTCCTGTGGAGGTCGTCCAACTACGGTAAAAGGCCAGATAGCATTTTTGCGAGCATATATTCGATGAACCTTCATCAATGGAAACAAATGCTGTAAACTATAATATCCCAAATGATCACCAAACGGCCCTTCGGGTTTGTTCTCCTCTGGAAACACTTCGCCAGTTATTACAAAATCAGCATCTGTACTGATACAATATCCATCTATATATTTATACCTGAATCTTCTGCCACCCAATACACCGGCAAATGTCATTTCACTCATACCTTCAGGTAAAGGCATCACAGCAGCTACTGTATGAGCAGGAGGTCCGCCGACAAATACACTGACTTTCAATGATTTTCCTTTCTTATTGGCTTTTGTTTGATGCACACCAATTCCTCTGTGCAATTGATAATGCAGGCCTATTTCCTTGTTGATTTCATAATTATTTCCGCTGAGTTGTATTCTGTACATACCCAAATTGGCGTGCATGATACCTGGTTGTTCAATGTCTTCAGAATATACTTGTGGTAGCGTAACAAACGCACCTCCGTCCATAGGCCAATGATGAATCAGGGGAAGCTCCTGTATTTGTATATTGGAATGTAATACCGGTGTTTGTATAGGATTTTTGAGCGGCAGTGCTTTTAATGCAGCCAAGCCTGTAGAAAAATATTTTGCAGGTTTCTTAAATGCTTCCATTGGATTACTCTTAAGTTGAATCAATTGCTCAACTTTTTCAATGGTATCCCTGAAAATAAAACGGCTACGTTCCAGCGTACCAAATATGTTGGAAGCAGCTCTGTATCGGGTACCTTTTACGTTTTCAAACAATAGAGCGGGGCCTTTAGCTTCATGAACTCGAAGATGAATGGCAGCCATCTGAAGGAAGGGGTCAACTTCTTCTTTCACCCTTATTAGTTGGCCATTTTTTTCCAAATCTAGTAAACAAGATTCTAATGATTGATAGGCCATAAAATAATAATCAACTTTCTAAAACTACTTTTTCAAATACATCACTTCCTTGATTAGTTTGACTGTTCTGGAAACATCAGGAAGATAAGCATTCACCAGATTGGGCGCATAATGCATAGGTGCATCTGCCGAAGTAATCCTTCTTACCGGAGCATCTAAATAATCGAATCCTTCTTTTTGGATTCTGTAGGCAATTTCAGAAGAGACAGAAGCAAAAGGCCATTGCTCTTCAACAATTACCAAACGGTTGGTTTTCTTTACACTTTCCAATATGGTAAACCAATCCAATGGTCTGATAGTTCTTAAGTCTATAACTTCAGCACTGATGTTATCTTTTGCAAGCTCCTCTGCAGCACCCAAGGCCACTTTCATCATTTTATTGAATGAAACAACCGTTACATCCGTTCCTTCTCTGGCAATGTTCGCTTTACCTATTGGAATGATATATTCTCCTTCAGGAACTTCTCCTTTGTCTCCATACATCAATTCACTTTCCATAAAAACAACTGGATCATCATCACGAATGGCTGACTTCAATAGTCCTTTGGCATCATAAGGGTTGCTAACAGATATTACTTTAACACCAGGTATATTTGCATACATACTTTCAAAGGCAGTTGAATGCTGAGCCCCTAACTGTCCTGCACTACCGTTGGCACCTCTGAATACAATCGGGCAACCAACCTGCCCGCCACTCATTGCCAACATTTTTGAAGCGGTATTTAATATTTGATCCAACGCCAATACAGCGAAATTCCAAGTCATAAATTCCACAATTGGTCTCAATCCATTTTGTGCAGCCCCTACTGCTATTGCAGAAAAACCTAATTCAGCAATGGGAGTATCAATCACTCTCTTGGCGCCAAATTCATCCAACATTCCCTGGCTAACTTTATAAGCGCCATTGTATTCCGCTACTTCTTCACCCATTAAAAAAACACGTTCATCTAATCTCATTTCTTCCTGCATCGCTTCTCTTAATGCCTCTCTGAATGTAATTTGTCGCATTGATATTTAGTTTTTCTTTAATTGATTGAATAAAATATTTACAAATTTATCTTATCATGTTGATAATAACAAAAAGATGCTGTAAACATTGAAAATTTTAGCGAATTATTAAAATTCCATGAATAAAATCAATAAAAAAGGGGATGTTTTTCATAACATCCCCTTTGAATCTGATATTGTAAGTAAAATCATACATTTTTAATGATCAAAGCACTTGCACCACCTCCACCGTTGCATATACCTGCTGCTCCATATATACCGTTATTTTGTTTCAAAACATTGATCAGGGTTACGATTATTCTTGCACCACTGCAACCTAATGGATGCCCTAGTGAAACTGCCCCTCCGTTTACATTCACTTTGGAAGGATCCAGTTTCATTCTTTTTGTATTTTCTATTCCAACAACTGAAAATGCTTCATTCAATTCCCAAAAGTTTATTTCTTCCATTTTCAGTCCAGCTTTTTCTACTGCTTTTGGAACAGCAAGTGAAGGCGCTGTTGTAAACCATTCAGGAGCCTGTTCCGCATCTGCATAAGATACTATTGAAGCAATTGGTTTAAGTCCCAATTCATCTGCTTTTTCTTTACTCATCAAAACCAATGCAGCAGCACCATCATTCATGGTAGAAGCATTTGCTGCTGTAACGGTACCATCTTTTACAAATGCGCCTTTTAATTCGGGAATTTTATCAAACTTAACATTGAAAGGCTCTTCATCTTTAGAAAATAATATTGGATCTCCCTTTTTCTGAGGAATGGGAACAGGAATGATTTCTGCATCAAATTTTCCTTCATTTACCGCTGCCTGACTTCTCTTGTAACTTTCAACTGCAAAATTGTCTTGATCTTCTCTTGTTATTCCACAGGTAGTTGCACACATTTCAGCAGCATTACCCATCGCTTTACCATCATAAACATCTGTAAGACCATCTTTAGCCAATCCATCAATCATCATTGTATTGCCGTACTTATTTCCCCAACGCATACTGTCAACATAAAAAGGTACATTACTCATACTTTCCATTCCGCCAGCAACAATAATATCAGCATCACCCAGTAAAATGCTTTGAGTGGCTTGAGCAATTGATTTCATTCCACTTGCACAAACTTTATTAATGGTTGTACAAATTACATCATCTGGCAATCCTGCAAATTTTGCCGCTTGTCTTGCAGGAGCCTGACCAAGATTGGCTTGTATTACAGATCCCATGATAACTTCATTTACAAGTGAGGCTTTGATGCCGGCTTTTTCAACCGCACCCTTGATGGCAATACCTCCTAACTGAGTTGCTGTAAAGGATTTCAGAGACCCTCCAAAACTCCCCATGGGAGTTCTTACTGCAGAAATAATATAAACTTCTTTTTTGTTCATGATTATGTTGGTTGTTATATGAATGATACTTGTTTTAATAGAGAATGATTCGCTTCATTTTGTTTTATAAAAAGATGACGCATTTTTACAACAGTCACAAAATTAAGGTATTATTCTTAGCGATGATGGCAGGTTTATATTGGTCATTTTCATTTAAAAAAACTATATAAATTCTGTTGTTAAAAACACAATGAAATGCAAGAGCGTTTAAAAAAAATCAATGTATCATACATTATTATTAGAAACAAAATATTTTGTTGTGTTTGTTTGTGCATGCTGTTTACCTCCTGTCTGGATACCAGGCAAGCCACTTATTTTGCCAACTCTCAAGACACATCCATCATAATGAGAAACGCTGACATTGAGCCGTTGATTCAAAAAAATGATATATTAAGTATCAATATCAGTAGTCTGAATGCAGAAGCAACAACCATATTCAATGCTCCCAATATTTTAGCCACTTCAACAACTACCACCACCGGTTCAACGGAGGCAGGTGGATATTTGGTGAATTCGGAAGGTAATGTTCAATTACCGATTTTAGGTACAATGAAAGCGGAAGGGCTTACAATCAGGGCCTTAAAAAATAACATTGGTCAATTGATTGTACAAAAAAAATTACTGATTGACCCTATTGTAACTGTAAGACATTTAAATTATGAAGTCACTATTGTAGGTGAAGTAAACAAGCCATCCGTAATTAATGTTCCCAATGAAAAAATTTCTCTTTTGAAAGCATTGGGAATGGCAGGAGATATAACTGTTTTTGGAAAAAAAAATAATGTGCTGTTGATAAGAGAGGTAGAAGGCAAAAGACAAATAAAAAGAATTGACCTTAATTCTAAAACATTTCTTAATTCATCATTTTATTATCTGCAACCCAACGACGTGGTGTATGTGGAAGCGAATAAACAGAAAGTGATAACAGCAAACAGAAATCCACAGTTATTGCCGACTATATTAAGCGGATTGTCAATAGTGGCCGTTGTACTAACACAATTAGTTAAAAAAATATGATATCAGATAAAAACAATCAATCTTTTAAACAGGATAACGAAAATCTGATTTCGATGTTGGCTTCGAAGTATTTGTCTTATTGGCCTTTATTCGTCATATCAGGTATGGCATGTCTTTTTACAGCCTATTTATTGTTGAGATACTCAACTCCTCAATATGAAGCAACTGCCAAAATTGTGATCAAAGATGAGAAAAAAGGAACCGATGATTCCAAGATGATAGAATCAATGAATATTATCAGTACAAAGAAAATCATTGAAAATGAAATTGAGGTATTGCAATCCAGAAAAATAATAGATAAAGTAGTCAGAAACTTAAAATTATATGCCTCTTTTTCTGTTAAAGGTAATATCAGAAACATGTCTGCTTATAATTTCAGTCCTGTAATGATTGAAGCCGAAAACCCTGACTCTTTAAAAGAATCTCCCCCTATTAATTTACAATATGACCAGAAAGACAGTAATATATATCTTAACTACAATTATGCAGGAAAACTGAATCAATGGATACTGACCAATTATGGTATAATCAGATTCGTACCGAATAGTAACAAAATAATCGACAGAAGTTTCAAGAATTATTTTTTTAAATTATCAGGTATAGAAGATGTTACCAATGATATCCTCAAAAATCTTACCGTTAATACAGCCAATAAATTATCCAGTATTATAAACTTGTCTTATAAAGATGAAATTCCTCAGCGGGCAAAAAATGTTTTGAAAGAATTGATTGTAATGTATGACAATGCTGCCATAGAAGACAAGAACAGTATGGCTAAAAATGCATTGCAATTTATTGAAGCCAGATTGGATATTGTTTCAAAAAATCTGGATTCAATTGAACATACCGTTCAGTCATTTAAAACCAACAATGGCGCTTCTGATTTGAGTGTGCAGGGACAATTATATCTTCAGAATGTAAGCAGTAACGACCAGGAACTGGGTAAAATAAATATGCAACTTGCCATATTGGACCAGGTTTACAATGCGGTAAATGCAGAGAAATTACATTCAATACCCATGATGCCTTCAACCATAGGAGTAACTGATGAAAATCTTTCTAAAATGATGTCTGATCTGAATAACCGCGAATTGGAATATGAAAAATTTAAAAAAACAGTTGCGGAAGATAATCCAATGTTGATTTCTTTAAAAGATCAAATCAATAAAATAAAGCCAAGTATCATAGAAAACCTTGAAAGTCAGCGAAAAAATCTGGAAGTAGGCAAAATGAATCTATTAAAGACAAATGATAAATATAATTCAATGTTGAGCTCACTTCCACAAAAAGAAAAAACATTGCTTGAATTAAACAGAGATCAGTCTATTAAAAACAATATTTATTCTTTTTTACTTCAAAAGAGAGAGGAAAGTGAATTGTCTTATGCCTCTACCCTTTCGGATAACAGAATAATCAACGATGCATTATCATCAAAATATCCGGTTAGTCCTAATAAGTTGGTTGTTTATTTTTCTGCTGCTCTGATTTCAGTGTTGTTTTGCATTTTAATCATTTATTTTAAAGAAACTTTCAGTAAAAAAATACTTTTCAGAAATGAATTGGCATCATTAACATCTATGCCAGTCATCGGAGAGATTTCATATAAAAGCCCAAAAGAAGATAAAATAATCAAGCATAACAAAAGAACGCTGATAGCCGAAGAGTTTCGGAAAATAAGGGTTTCCATGCATTTTTTAGGGATAGACCACAAACATAAAAAAATTCAGGTTACATCCAGTATTCCAGGTGAAGGCAAAAGTTTTATCGCAGCCAATCTTGCAATAAGTAATGCTTGTGCAGGTAAGAAGGTGGTATTGGTTGATGTTGATCTTCATAAATCAGGATTGAATCAAATATTTAATCAACATACAAATGGCAAAGGCTTAAGCGATTATTTGAATAATGATATTTCAGTTGATGAGATTATTTCTAAAATTAACTTTCAGGAAAATCTGTATTTTATTGCTGCAGGTTCTATTCATGAAAATCCTTCTGAACTATTATTGAACAACAGGATTGACGACCTTTTTGAAATACTTGAAAATAAATTTGATTTGATTATTCTCGATACCGCACCCACTGTTTTAATAACAGATGCTTTTGTGTTGTCAAAACATTGCAACG
>CANFOP010000111.1 GCA_947448685.1 Chitinophagaceae bacterium
ATATGCACGTGACTATCAATAAAACCCGGTAAGATAAAGGGCTCTCCTTGTTTTTCTTTTTCCTCAAGAATTATTTTTTCGATTTTATGGTCTTGGATATAAACTGAACCCCATGTTATCTTTTTTGACTTGATATCAACTATGTTTCCACTAACTGAAAAAGTTGCCATGATTTTTTTCTTTCAATCAAAAGTACAAATTGTAAAATTGCTTTTCTCGAAAATTATATTGTAATGTCAATAACGGGATAAAACTCATCTATGCTTATAAAAAATGTCTTTTCCTCTCTATGATATTGGTGCAGTCAATCATTCCCCTTTAAAAATAAAAAGCGTATTACCTGGTTGTGAATATCATAGCTTAGCTTCGGAAAGAGGTTGTGTCAATAGTTAGGAGGATTTTAATTTAATGTCCGTTTTTTAAATGTGGAATAAATGAGGCTTCATCAATAACTGCAAAGTGGAATATCCTGGAATAAAAGTACCCAACTTAATTATTTATTGAAGGGTAAAAAACTTGAGGGTAATATATTGGGGGGCTTGCCGGGATTTGCAGTATATGTTTGGATAAGAAAAAATTAATCCAATAAGTCTGGCCTTCTATCCTGAGTTCTTATCAATGATTGTTCTTGTCTCCATGCTTCTATCATCTTGTGATTGCCGCTCATAAGAACTTCCGGAACTCTCCACCCTCTGAAATTTTCAGGTCTTGTATATACAGGAGGTGCAAGCAGATTATCCTGAAATGAATCCGTCAATGCAGAAGTTTCATCGTTCAAAACACCGGGCAACAATCTTCCGATGGCATCAGTTATTACCGCAGCAGCAAGCTCACCTCCACTGAGCACATAGTCTCCTATAGAGATTTCTTTCGTAACGAAATGATCTCTGAAACGCTGGTCAACACCTTTGTAATGACCGCAAACCATCAATAAACTTTTCTTCAATGATAAAGCATTGGCGGTTTTTTGGTTAAATGTTTCTCCATCGGGGCTTAAAAAAATAATTTCATCATATTGTGTAATTTTTTTCAATGATTCAATAGCATTTACCAAAGGTTCAATCATCATCACCATACCTGCACCTCCTCCAAAAGGGTAGTCATCCACCTGAGCCCTTGCATAGCTGGTATATTCTCTGAGGTTGATGACATTTACGGTAAGCAGTCCTTTATCCTGTGCACGTTTCATGATGGAATGTGAAAAAGGGCCACTTAAAATATCAGGAACCACTGTTATGATATCAATCTTCATTTATTTTGTCGCTTTTATTTGTATTTAAATTAATTGTCCATAAAATTATCCAGGTCTCTTTTATTTTTTTTTGTTGGTCTTCCCACCTTGCTCAATCTTTTTCCGGTATGAAACGCAGCTGCTTCAAATTTTATTCTTTCTATTTCTTCAGTGGGAGTCAAATCAATGTAATAATTGATTGCTTCTGAATATTGAACCCTATTATACAGCAATTCTTTAACTTTAATTACCCATTTTTTATCTGTTGTCTTTACTTCAAACTCATCATTAATGGAAACATTTTTGGAAGCTTTTGCAGATTCCCCTTTGAATTTCACTTTACCTTTTTCACAGGCTTCGGAAGCCATTGATCTGGTTTTAAATAATCGGATAGACCATAAATATTTGTCTAATCTTAGTTTTTCTTTTTGCATAAGTTAATAGCTTACGAAATTAAGTTTCTTTTTGCATACAATATGTTCATTGTAATTTACTATTTTCTTATTTTAGCGTCCATTATATTTATTGCCTTATTATAAAAATCATCATCTTTGAAACCTATTAAAAAAATCAATTTGAAAAAAATTCTTTCGTTTTGTTTTTTGCTTTGCATACAAATTTCCTTTGCTCAGAAACATTCCATTAAATGGACCAAAGACGGACTTGCTTACTTAAAAATTGTTGATGGTAATATTGTGAAAATAGATCCCAAAAATGATGCACAGACTGTTTTAGTAAAGAAAGAATTGCTCATTCCAGGCAGTTCTTCCATACCACTTGTTATTGAAGATTTTGAATATAGTTCCGACAACAATAAAATTTTGTTGTTTGTAAATTCTGCAAAAGTATGGAGATACAATACACGAGGGGATTATTGGGTGTTGGATATCACTAAAAATAAATTGCGACAGTTAGGAAAGGGTTTAGCCACGCAGTCACTGATGTTTGCAAAATTTTCACCTGACAGCAGAAATATTGCTTATGTTAGTGAGCATAATATTTTCGCAGAAGATGTATCAACAGGTATTATTAGAAAATTAACAACAGATGGCACGAGAAAATTAATCAATGGTACATTCGATTGGGTATATGAAGAAGAGTTTGGTTGCAGGGATGGTTTCAGATGGTCGCCAGATAGCAGACAGATTGCGTACTGGCAAGTGGATGCCACTAAAATCAGAGATTTTTTTATGATCAATAGTACGGATTCTGTTTATTCAAAAATAATTCCTGTTGAATATCCCAAAGTCGGGGAAGCTCCTTCTCCTGTTCGAATTGGAGTGGTGGCACTTTCCAATGGCATGAACAAATGGATGAAGATAGAGGGAGATCCACGTCAGCATTATCTTCCAAGAATGGAATGGAGTGATAATGATGAATTGATTGTTCAACAACTGGACAGAAAGCAACAAGAAAGTAAATTAATCTATTGCAATACTGTAGATGGAAATGCAAAAACATTTTGGGCAGAAACGGATGATTCATGGGTAGATTTGAATGCAGATGATCCATCAGGATGGAAATGGATTAATAATAAACAAGACTTTCTTTGGGTCAGCGAAAAAGACGGATGGCGTCATATTTACAAAATCAGTAAAGACGGTAAGAATACAAATTTACTTACAAAAGGGGATTATGATATTGGGCAAATTACTGCGATAGACGAGTTGAATAATTATATTTATTTTTCTGCATCTCCCAACAATGCCACTCAATTATATCTTTACAGAATTAAGATGAACAACCAGCTGAAAACATCAAAAGAAGAGCCAGAGTTGATTAGTCCAGTCAATTTAAAAGGAACTCATCAGTATTTTATTTCACCGAATGCGAAAATTGCCAAACATAATTTCAGTAATTATAACACTCCAGAAGTTTCTGAATGGATTACTCTTCCTGAGAATAAGCCTTTAAACAATGACAAGTCGATTACGA
This sequence comes from Chitinophagaceae bacterium, assembly GCA_947448685.1. Lineage (GTDB taxonomy): Bacteria > Bacteroidota > Bacteroidia > Chitinophagales > Chitinophagaceae > Ferruginibacter. The sequence goes on from CANFOP010000111.1 coordinate 3,167, forward strand.
AGAATATTAAAACAGACAAAACAATCAATGTCGAATATTTAAAAGTAGCGACTATTGACAACATTTTACTGGATGCATGGATTCGTAAACCTTCCAATTTTGATCCTGCAAAAAAATATCCATTGGTGGTATATGTATATGGTGAGCCTGCAGCCACAACAATTGATGATACATATGGCAATCATGATAATTTTCTTTATGATGGAAATATGAGTGATGAAGGATACATTCAGTTAGCCATAGATAATAGAGGTACGCCATCTTTAAGAGGTGCTGCTTGGAGAAAAGCCATTTACAGAAGAAACGGTCAAATCAATATCCGAGATATGGCCATGGGAGTAAAAAAGATTTTGGAATATCCTTATATTGACAAGGACCGAATAGCTGTTTGGGGTTGGAGCGGTGGAGGATCATCCACATTGCATTTGATGTTTCAGTTTCCGGATATTTTTAAAACAGGTGTATCTATTGCTCCTGTTTCTAATCTTTTATACTACGACAATATTTACACTGAAAGATATATGGGATTGCCACAAGAGAATATGGAAGATTATATTAAAGGATCAGCCATTAATTATGCCAAAGGATTAAAAGGGAATTTGTTGCTAATCCATGGTAGTGGTGATGACAACGTACATTACAGTAATTCGGAAGCATTAATCAATGAGTTGATAAAATACCATAAACAATTTCAATTCATGGAATATCCCAATCGAACACACAGTATTAGAGAGGGATATGGAACAACTGAACATATGTCCGTATTGTACTCTAATTATATTCGGACAAACTGTCCTCCGGGAGCAAGATGAGGTTTATTATTTTCTTCCTGGATATTGTTGAAGTGCAGCTTCCAAACAATCCATTGCCTGATTGATTGCTTCTGTATTCAATACATAGGCAAGTCTCACTTCATTTTTTCCTGATCCAGGAGTACTGTAAAAGCCTGTAGCTGGAGCAAGCATAATGGTTGCTCCGTTGTATGAAAATGATTCCAGCAGCCATTGACAAAATTTGTCACAGTCATCGATGGGCAAACGCGCCATTGCATAAAATGCTCCACCTGGATTGGGGCAAAAAACACCCGGCATGCTATTTAGTCTCCTTACCAAAGTATCTCTTCTGAGTTTGTATTCGGTTTTGGTGGTATCAAAATAATTATCAGGTAAATCAACAGCCGCTTCACCAAGAATTTGTGCGTAATAAGGAGGACTTAATCTTGCTTGAGCAAATTTCATGGCTGCATTGAGAACTTCATTATTTTTTGTGATGAATGCACCTATTCTTCCACCACAAGCACTGTATCTTTTGCTTATGGTATCCATCAATACAACATGTTGTTCAGCACCTTTCAAATGCATGGCACTTGTGTGAGAACCTTCGTAGCAGAATTCCCGATATGCTTCATCTGCAAACAAAAATAAATTATGCTTGATGACAATATTTTTCAAAACCTCCATTTCTTCAGCACTATATAAATAACCGGTTGGATTATTGGGGTTGCATACTACGATGGCTTTGGTTTTGGATGTAATGGCTTTTTCAAATTCCTCCATCGGTGGAAGCGAAAATCCTGACTCAATATTACTTCCAATGGGAACAACTTTAACATCGGCTTGTACGGCAAATCCATTGTAGTTGGCATAAAATGGCTCGGGAATAATCACTTCATCTCCGCTATCTAAACATGCCATGAAACCAAATAAAATAGCCTCACTTCCACCGGTTGTTACGATGATTTCGTTAGGCGTGATATGGATATTGTTTTTGGCGTAATATTCTGTCAGTTTTTTTCTGTAACTCTCATTTCCAGCACTATGGCTGTATTCCAATACATGTAAGTGGGTGTTCTTTACAGCATCCAGGCAAGATGGGGGCGTTTCTATGTCTGGTTGTCCGATATTCAGGTGGAATACTTTTATACCTTTTTTCTTGGCTCCTTCCGCATAAGGAACAAGCTTTCTAATAGGAGATGCAGGCATTTGTTGCCCTCTTTGGCTGATTGATAACATGCTGCAAATATATTGAAAACGAACAATCTTTTAAACAATCATATAATTAACTGAAATGCAAATAACAGTGAAGTTATTCTTCATAAAAAGAAACATGGTGATGTTTTAAAAATGCTTTTATTATGTCTGCATGAATACATTGGCCTAGATGAATAAAGGAATAATCTGATATTTTTTTTGTTTGGTTGTTGATGATTATTTCTTTGTCTTCCAAGTCAAATCCAAGATGTAAATGCTTGGTGCTTGATTGCATGCCATACACAATGCCATTTTCATCAAATAGCGGACCGCCACTCTGTCCGCGAAGACCAGGTGTGCTCATTTCAATTCCGAAAATACCATTTGCATCATCTCCTAAAAATCTTGTAATCATTCCTTCAATAGGAAAAGACGGTGAAATATTTTTTCCTTCATTGGTCCATTCGATATCGTTTGTCAGTTCGTTTATTTTAAAATTACTAAACTCCGGAAATGGGAAACCAAGTCTGCATAAAAATTTTCCTTGTTTGATGATGCTCGTGTCTTTTGGAAATCTTGCATAAGTATTATAATGAACTTTATTGTAACCATTAAACTTAATAATGGCAAGGTCTAATGTTGGATGAAGTTGAATATTGAATCCGGATATGATATCAACGCAGTTTACAAAGTTGGTTTTCAACTGAATCGTTGCATCTGCATTCAATTGATATTTTTTTTCAAGTTCTTTTAAAATACTATCATCAGGATTGTTGGTTTTAATTTTCTCTTTTTCTTTAAGAAATAATTGGTAATGGGTATTGATTTTTTCTGCTTGAATGAGCATTTCAGCAACATGTTTACAAGTAACGGCATAGCCGTCTTCATTAACAAAAAACAAGGTGGCGGTACCCGGATGAATCAAGTTTGAGTTGAAAGTTCTTGATATGGTGTGAATTGATCTTGTAAACGCTGATGCAGTTTCAATGGCCTTTATAAACATATTGTGAAGGTAATTTAAAATATGGGTGTATTTTTCTTTACTGTAGTTTTTATTGATGTATAACAATTAAGCTTTTCAATGAAATAGCAATTTATTCCGGTGAAACAAAAAACCCTGCACAAGGCAGGGTTTTTATTAATTATAACCTTAATTGATTTATTGAGGTTTTTTAGTTGTTGTTGGAGTAGTTGTTTTTTGAACAGCTCCTTTTTTTGCCGGTGCAGTAGTTTTTGCTTTGGTATCTTTTGTTACAGCTTTTTCTTCTTTAGCAACAGTAGGCGCTGTCATAGTTGCTTCAGGAGCAGCAGTTTTGGCAGCAGCGGCAGCCTCTTCAGCAGCTTTTGCGGCTTTTGCAGCTTCAGCAGCCTCATCTTTGATTACTTCACCTTTGATAGTGATGCTTTTTACATCATCAACTCCTGCAAATTTTACAGTAAGGTGCTTTTCAAACATGTTTAGGTTTTTAGCATTGTAAGTTGCTTTAATGGTACCTGTTTTACCTGGTGCAATGGGCTCTTTCGTGTAATCACTGATAGTGCAACC
>CANFOP010000112.1 GCA_947448685.1 Chitinophagaceae bacterium
GATGAAGTGATGGGAATGGAAAACATATCTGAATTATGGAACAGTCCCAAAGTTGAAGCGTTTATGTTGAGTAAAATAAATGATTTAGAAAGTTAACGAAATCTCTTCCGCCAATTTTTGAGCCCATTTGGCATATTCAGCCCCTGAAGGATGTAATCCATCCGATGCCAGAAATTCAAGTTTATTGCCATCTTCTCTCTGAGAGGTAGTAATGTCAATGAATTTACATTGATGTGCCGTAGTTATTTGATTGCAAACTTCATTATATTCATCAATTTCTTTGGCTATCAAATTACAATCTTTGCCTTCAGCAAATGGAGTTACCCCCCAATCGGGTATACTGATGACAAATACTCTTTGAGGATTGTTTCCTGCAACTCGAATCGCATCAGACAATAATTTTTCAAACTCATGCTTGTAGTTTTCTACAGACCTTCCTCTGTATTGATTATTCACGCCAATCAATAAACTGACTACATCATATTTTGGCAATAAAACAGTTTTGGTAATGGCATCATCCAACTCATCAGTCGTCCAGCCTGTCTTAGCAATGATTTCGGGTGCATAGAAATGATTTGATACACTGAATTTTTCTCTTAGAATCTGCATTGTTTGATAGGGAAAACTTTCAAACAAAGGCACCAATTCTCCGATAGTATAACTGTCCCCTAATGCCAAATAAGAATAACTCATACTTTTCTATTTTTCATTTAAATCAATAACCAATGGCTAATTTCAGCCTTCTCCAAAATTCATTGTCAAAACTAGATGGTCCTAAAGTAACATTTTCAGCTGCATCGCCTAATCGTACAGCTACCAGATTCAAAGAAGGAACAACATAAATTTTCTTGTCGTCTTTTCCCAATGCCATGATCATATCTGCCGGAGCATCTGGCACTAATGGTCCCTGAAAAACCAATTGTGAAGTAGGTACCATGAAAGAAGTTTTTCCGTTCAACCACCAAAGATAACCATAGCTGCTGTTGTATGTTTGTGAGGTATTGGTCATAGCATCAAAATAATTTTGATCATTTAATAAATCAATGCCATTCCAATTCCCTTTATTTAATATCAATGATCCAAAACGAGCGGCTTCTCTGGTTGTACACCACATTGTTCCATTGTACCATAAACTTTTAGGCATTCCTAATTTATCAAATAATTTCTCTTTGGAATACTGATTGAATGTTTTACCGCTGGCATTGGATAAAACCGATTGCAACAAAAGATAAGGTGCATTATGATAGGCCCATCTGGAACCTGCATCGGCTTTATAAATTAAACAAGTATCATCTGTGCAGTTATTATTGGAAACTCCATCATCCAAACCGGTTGTCATAGTAAGTTGATGCCTGAGTGTGATAAGGTTTTCTTTATCCGGACTAAGACTTGTCCAGCCCAATCCTAAATATTGAGAAGATTTATCATTGATATTCAACAAATTTTCCTGCTGAGCGATACCCATTAAAAAAGCAACCACGCTTTTACCTGCAGAGGCAATATAATATCTGGTGTCTTTTGTCCAGTTGTTCCAATATTGCTCTTTTACAATTTTTCCGTTTTGCAATACAATTAAGCCATAAGTTGATTTGGAACCGGCATAATTAAATGCTTCATTTAATTTCATGGTATCCCAGCCCAACTGTGCGGGTGATTTGCCATCCCAGATTTCTCCAGTTAAAGGCGGAAAATAGTAACCTTCACTTACTGATATGGGAACAGGTGCTTTTTTACATCCGGTAATAAAAATGAAAAAAATTAAAACAATTCGGATTTTATGCATGAATAAACATTTTTCTGTAGACTTCTTTGAATAAAATTAGTTTAATTTATTTAGTAATTGAACAACAAATATTTCAGTATAAAAGTTAAACAAAAGGTCAATTGACGCTCATTTGACGCGTATATTTGCGAAAAGAAATTACTTTTTTATTAAAAATATTTATTCATTATTTAAGTATTGACTATTATGGCTGCAAAAACCGATAATTTCCAATCTCCCGATTATTTTGGTGTAGATGAATTACTGACTGATGAACACAAATTAATCCGTGAGACAGTTCGTAATTATGTAAAAAAAGAAATCTCTCCCATTATTGAAGATTATGCGCAAAAGGCTGAATTTCCTCAGCAAATTGTGAAGCAATTAGGAGAGTTGGGTTGTTTTGGGCCAACGGTACCTGAGCAATATGGCGGTGGTGGATTGGATTATATTTCTTACGGCTTGATGATGCAGGAATTGGAAAGAGGTGACAGTGGAGTTCGTTCTACAGCCTCTGTTCAGGGAAGTTTAGTGATGTTCCCGATTTATCAATACGGAAACGAAGCTCAACGAAATAAATATCTTCCCAAATTAGCTAGTGGTGAATGGCTTGGATGTTTTGGATTGACAGAACCCAATCATGGAAGTGATCCTGGAGGAATGCTCACCAACTTCAAAGATGCAGGAGATCATGTAATATTGAATGGAGCCAAAATGTGGATCAGCAATGCCCCGTTTTCGCAAGTAGCTGTAGTTTGGGCAAAGAATGAACAAAATGAAATTCACGGATTGATTGTTGAAAGAGGTATGGAGGGATTTACAACTCCCACCACTCATGGCAAATGGAGTTTAAGAGCCAGTGCGACAGGTGAGTTGGTATTCGATAATGTAAAAGTTCCAAAAGAAAATATACTGCCCAATGTAAAAGGTTTAAAAGGGCCTTTAGGTTGTTTGACAAAAGCAAGATATGGTATTGCCTGGGGAGCAGTAGGTGCAGCGATGGATTGCTATGATACTGCATTAAACTACAGTAAGGAAAGAATTCAATTTGGCAAACCAATTGGAGGATTTCAATTACAACAAAAGAAATTGGCCGAAATGGTTACTGAAATTACAAAAGCTCAGTTATTAAACTGGCGCCTGGGTGTATTGATGAATGAAGGTAAAGTAACTCCTGCTCAAGTAAGTATGGCAAAAAGAAACGCTTGTGAAATTGCCACCAATATTTGCAGAGATGCCCGTCAAATGTTAGGAGGAATGGGTATTACCGGGGAATATGCTGTAATGCGCCACATGATGAATCTGGAAAGTGTTATTACCTATGAAGGTACACATGATATTCACTTATTGATTACCGGAATGGATGTAACAGGAATGAACGCATTTAAATAACTGTTGTTTTTCAGTAATAAATTTTCTTTTTTTAGCAATTCAAAAAAATATAGTGATTAAACTACTTTAAAGATTTAGTCAAATAACCATTGAACCTTAAAATTTAAACAATTGAACTTAATTGTATGGAAATAAAAAATGTAAGCGTTATTGGAGCAGGAACCATGGGAAACGGTATTGCGCATGTGTTTGCTCAAACAGGCTTTGCTGTGACATTAGTAGATGTGAACGCAGGTCAATTGGAAAAAGCTATTGCAACTATTTCAAAAAATATTGACAGACAGATTGCTAAAGGTGTAGTTACCGATGAGCAAAAAGCGGCAACCCTTCAAAATATTTCAACACATACATCAATAGCAGAAGGTGTTAAATCAGCTGATTTGGTGGTGGAAGCAGCTACTGAAAACGTTCAGCTAAAACTGGATATTTTTAAGCAAATAGATGAAGCCGCTCCCAAACATTCCATTCTCGCATCAAACACCTCTTCTATTTCCATCACTAAAATCGGTTCAGTTACCAAACGCCCTGAAATGCTTATTGGAATGCATTTCATGAATCCAGTCCCAGTCATGAAATTAGTAGAGATCATCAATGGTTATGCTACAAAAAAAGAAGTCACTGATATTGTTTTTGAACTCAGTAAGCAATTAGGAAAAATACCTTGCATTGTAAACGACTATCCGGGCTTTATTGCCAATCGTATTTTAATGCCCATGATTAATGAAGCCGTCTTCAGTTTATATGAAGGTGTTGCAGGAGTGGAAGAAATAGACACTGTGATGAAATTGGGAATGGCTCATCCAATGGGACCATTGCAGTTAGCAGATTTTATTGGATTGGATGTTTGTCACAGTATTTTAAAAGTGCTTCATGATGGATTTGGCAATCCGAAATATGCACCATGTCCCTTATTGACCAATATGGTAACAGCAGGAAAAACTGGTGTAAAATCTGGCGAAGGATTTTATTTATACTCAGGTAACAGCAAGGAATTAGTAGTTAGTTCCAGTTTTAAATAAATCTTTTTTACAGAAAGATTTGAACTTACTATTTTTTTCCACTTACCAATTCATAAGAATGCTGAATCATTTCTTTCAATTGTAATGTGGACAACAGCCCATCTACAACAATGGTATTCCAATGTTTTTTATTCATATGGTATCCTGGTAAAACGGATTCAGGAAATTCTTCCCTCAATTCAATTGCTTTTTCAGGATTACATTTAACATTAAACTGCAATAGCAATTCATCTAAAGGCAGCAACAAAAAAATTTTACCTTTCACTTTAAATACCAGTACGGATTCGCCAAATGGGAACCCCTCCGAAACCTCCGGAAAGGATAATGCAAAATCTCTGATATTTTCAACGTTCATATCAATCTGAAAAATAAAATGTCCCTTATTATTAAGGGACATTTTAAGTAAAAATATACATCAATTATCTTAAAATTGTCACATCCGATTTAGCAGTCATTCTCTTACCTGATGTAAGGTAGAACTCAATAACTGCATAGTATGTAGCATCTGGCAAAGGCTTGTTTTTGTAGGTTCCTTTCCAATCGTTTTGATAATCCTGGCTTTCAAATACTTTATTACCGTTTCTATTGAATACAGAGACTATTACTTTTTCCAAACAATCACGGTTGTCATACACTTTCCAATTGTCATTTATTCCATCTCCATTTGGACTGAATGCATTTCTAATATTAATACATCTTGGAATTACAGTCACTTGTACTTCATCTGACACTACACAACCTGATGAGTTAGTTGCAGTCAACGTGTATGTTGTAGTAACCATTGGACTTACAGAAGGATTTGCTATTGTAGTGGCAGTTAAGGAAGGATCTGAAGGAGATGCAGTCCATAACAAACTTGAAGCATTTATTGCCGCACCATTTAAATGAATCTGCTCACCAGACATGATTGTAACAGGCTGACCGGCATCTACAGTAAAATTAGAAGCTAATTCAGTTACCTGGAAAGTAGTGTCAACAGGACAAGTTAATCCGGCAACATCCACTACATGAACATGATATGTACCAGCAATAAGATTATTGAAAGTACCTGTAGGTTGTGGTGTTCCTCCATTTAAAGAATATGAATAATTATTTCCAGGGGCACCGGTTACAGCTATATTGATAGAACCTGTGTTACCTTGTGGGCATGCAACATCCGTAACACTTGCACTGGTTATAGTCATTGGAGCAGGAATAAATACTGTCATAGTATCTGTTCCATAAACGTATTCAACAGGATTACTACCCGGAATCATGTATTTTGACTTAACTATGTAAGTTGTTCTTCCGTTGGGGCATACATTTGGAAATGAAACATCTAAATTACCATCTCCTAAACTTACTGTAGAGCCTACGGATACAATATTTCCGTTTAAATCAGTCAGCACCACACTATCCAATGTAGAAAGTCCTGCAGATGGGACAAATCGCCAGCTCTCATTCATTCCCGCAGTTCCCCAAACTGGATCAGAGGCTGCTCTTCCGGGAGGCATGATACCTTTATCCTTATTGTAATTTTGTAAGCCAATCAATGATCTGGCATCATTCCAAACTGTACATTGATCCATATCAAAAATGAACACCTCAATGATTCCAGTTCCTTCATATAAAACAATCTGGTGAGTGTTGTTAATTAAATTCTGGCAATCAAACAAAGGTATCTGGTAATAACTCAACACAAATTTCCTGTGAGGTGCGTTACCGATAATATCGTATTTTATCAATTGATTGGGAGACGTATTGTATGCAGGGTCTATGTCATGATATGGTCCCATAACTAAAGATCGATCATACCGGGTATTGGGTAAATCTTGCGGCGTACCAGACAAAGCTGACAATCCGGTTCCCGTACTCAGTATACCATAATGAGAAGAAGTACCTGCTTTTGTTGGATCAAATGATAAATAACCATTTGTACTTACGACCAACCCATTATAAGGAGAAGCTGCATCATCGTAAAATGGAAAAGAGAAAGGTAAATCGATAAAAGATGAATATCTGTCATCAATGGTAAGGCTCGTAGAAGTTCCTGGAGTACTTGGATCAACATATGGATTAAAACAGCCCCCATTGGAAGTCATAGAATTTACAGTGTAGTCCGAAGTAGAAGCATGTATATCCGGTATCAATGCTTTTACAGTAATACAAGGAGAGGTACAAACAGGAATTACTGTATCTTTTGCACAACTGAAAACAAAACTTTGTGCTTTTGAATTTTCTGATATTAATGCTATTAAAAGAAAAATCAACGTTTGAATCTTTTTCATACTATTTTTTTTACTAACTGGGAATGATAATTTTACATTATGATGTAGACTTATTATCAGAATAAACCCTGTAAATACTGGCTTTCTTAAATAATTTACTTGAATAAGAAATTAAAAGTTGTTTACTTTTTCTTCATATCAAATTGGATGCCTACTTCGTGAGAGCCCGATCCATTGGTAAATACACTCACTGGTGTAACATAATAATCATACGAGTAAGTAGCGC
>CANFOP010000113.1 GCA_947448685.1 Chitinophagaceae bacterium
ATATCACCTGGAATTGCTTCAAAATGGTCTTTTTGAGGCATACAATCAATGGTTGTTTGGCTCATCAGATAACTTGGCAGTTTTTCACCTGTGGACACAGAATCACGCTTCAGAATATGATGAATTCATTCATCTGCAAAAATCAAGAATTTTCAAAATCCCTAAAGAACAATATTATCAATAACTTAGGAGACAATTAACCAACTTTTATTTAATGGAAAACCAGATGAATAATCCCGAACGATTGTTCGACTTTCTTTATTATCAACAATGCTTTTTTCCTAAAGAAGATATGTTGGCAATGAAAGAAAATGGCAAATGGAAAAAATACAGTACTGAGAAAGTTATTGAAAAGGCTGACAAGTTAAGTGCCGGGTTACTGAAACTTGGACTGGGAAAAAAAGAAATGAATCCTGAATCACAGGATAAGGTGGCTGTCATTTCCAAAAACAGACCGGAATGGCTGATACTTGATGTTGCCTGTCAACAAATAGGCGTATTACTTTGTCCAATCTATCCAACAACTACAAAAAGTGAAATTGAATTCATTTTAAACGATGCTTCCATTAAATTGTTATTTGTAAGCGGGGAGGAAATGACTGAAAAACTCTCAGGAATCAAAGAAAATATTACCTCTCTGGATTGTATTTTCAGTTTTGATCACTTGACTGAATTCAAAAACTGGGAAAAAATTATTGAGGATGTTTCAGAGGCGGATTTACATGAAGTGCATTCCATTAAAAAAAACATCCGACCCGAACATTGCGCCACTATCATATACACATCAGGAACTACAGGTTCTCCTAAAGGTGTAATGCTGTCTCACAGAAATATAGTAAGCAATGTTATCAATGCGGTAAATAGTTTTCCTTTTCCAAAAATGACCTCAGCAAAATCATTGAGTTTTCTGCCGCTTAATCACATCTTTGAAAGAGTAGCATCCTATATCTATATTTTTTCAGGCATCTCCATCTATTATGCAGAGAGCATGGAAACCATCGGCGAAAATTTGAAAGAGGTAAAGCCAACCCTATTCACTACAGTTCCAAGATTACTTGAAAAAACTTATGAAAAGATTCTTCAAAAAGGCGGAGAGTTAAAAGGTATAAAAAGAAAATTGTTTTATTGGTCCATATCTGTTGCTGAGAAATACGACAATTTAAAAAAGAGAAGTTGGTTTTACAATGTTCAATTATTTATTGCAAACAAAATAGTATTTAAAAAATGGAGAGATGCTTTGGGTGGAAATATTCAGTTCATCATAACAGGAGGAGCTGCATGCCAGTTAAAACTTTTAAGAATCTTTAATGCTGCTAAAATACCTGTTTATGAAGGATACGGACCAACAGAAAACAGCCCTGTCATCAGTGTCAATTGTCAAAAAAAAGGAGGCACAAAATATGGTACTGTTGGTTTGGTAATTGAAGGCCAGGAAGTGAAACTGGAAAAAGATGGAGAAATTTGCGTTAAGGGACCAAGTGTTATGATGGGTTATTATAAACGGCCGGATTTAACCAGTGAAGTGATTATTGACGGATGGTTGCATACAGGAGACATTGGTGTGTTTGAAGACGGGAAATACTTAAAAATAACAGACAGAAAAAAAGAGCTTTTTAAAACCAGCGGAGGGAAATATGTGGCTCCTCAAGCTATTGAGAATAAATTGAAAGAGTCTCCGTTTATTGAACATATAATGGTAATTGGAGCAGATAAAAAATTCGTTTCTGCATTGATTGTGCCATCGTTTGTACAATTAAAAAAATGGGCACAAAGTAATAATATTTCATTTGTAACAAATAAAGAAATCATTCAGCATCCTGCAGTTCATTCATATTTTGAAGAAATAATTGCTTGTTTCAATCCGAACTTCAATCAAGTTGAGCAGGTAAAAAAAATAGCATTGCTTTCTGATGAATGGAGCGTGGAATCCGGAGAATTAACTCCTAAGTTAAGTATGAAAAGAAAGGTTATTCTGGAAAAATACCAATCACATATTGAAAAAATATACCTGTAATTTTTCAATACAAACTATCCCGAAATCAATTTGTTTTCTATGCAATAAAAAACAATGTCTGCATTGGTTTTAAAATTCATTTTTGCCAGAATCCGCGAACGGTAAGTACTTACAGTGGTGGTACTCAATAGCATCGAATCTGCAATTTCTGAAATAGATTTCCCGACAGCAAGCATTTTCATTACATCAAATTCTCTGTCAGATAAATATTGATGCTCAGGTCCTGATTTTTCTGTTCCTCTGCTAATCGTAAGTCTTTTATTTGTCTCGGCTGAAATATATTTTTTACCACTCAATACAACTTTAACGGCGCCCACCAATTCCTCAGGTGCGAGATCTTTGCTAAGGTAGCCCGAGGCTCCTGCCTTCAATGCCCTAATGGCATATTGATTTTCCGGATGAATGCTGAGTATTAATACAGGAACTCCTGTATTGATTTCATTTATCTGGGGGATTATTTCCAATCCTGTTCTGCCGGGCATTGACAAATCACTTATTATAACATCATATTTTTTGTGATACAATTTTTCCATAATGGAGTCGGCATCGGATGCTTCATCAATGATTGATGCGGGAAAACCTTCTGCCAATATCTGATGCAGCCCTCTTCTAACAACAGAATGATCATCGGCTATCAGTATTTGAATCATGATACAATTAATTAAACATTATATGGGATTTTAATAATCACAGTTGTTCCTATCCCTTTTTCTCCTTTAATACTGAATGTCCCATTCAATAGTAAAGTTCTTTCTTTTATTCCTAATAACCCGAATGATTTTTTATTTTTTATCAGACTTTCATCATAACCAATTCCATTATCCTTTACAGTCATTACGATCAATCCTGATTCCAAAACTAACGATGCTTCAACATTCGTTGCATTGGAGTGTTTCAAAATATTAGTCAAGCTTTCCTGGTACACTCTAAATAAAGTTGTTGAAATTTCAGGGGAAGTTTCAAGGTTTGGAATGTCTGAAACAAACTCAGCATGGATGTTAAAACGCTTCTCGAATTCTTCACATTGCCATTCCATGGCAGGTATCAAGCCTAAATCATCTAATATGCTTGGCCTTAGTTTTGTTGAAATTCTATGCAAAGACTTTATTGATTTTTTTATATTATCAATAATTAATTCGATTTTATTTGAAATTTGGGAGGATGGGTCCGATATATTTTTTCTTAGCCATGAAATATCCATATTCAATCCAGTAAGTTGCTGGCCCAATTCATCATGTATTTCCCTTGAAATACTTGTTCTTTCTTCTTCTCTTACATTTTGGATATGCAACGCCAGTTCTCTTAATTGATTTTGCGTCTTTGTTTTTTCAGAAATATCGATTCCAACGCCCATCAAACAATCTTCATTATTATATTTTATAAAAGTTCCTGTAAAGTAGTAAGGAATTATATCATTATTTTTAGTGATTAATTCTATTTCAATTATATCTGAACCATTTAAGAACACATTGTTAATTTTTCTTTGTACAAGTTCTTTTTGATATTCAGAAAAAAAATCAAGTGGATGAATAGCTTGCATATCTTTTTCTGTATATCCTGTAATGTTTAATAAATTATGGTTCCATTTTAAATATTTGCCATCTTTATTAAACAAATAAAAAATACCCGGCAGGCTATTTATAATACCTTCAGTAATTTGCCTTTCACTGATTATTTTTGCCTGTATTTCCTGTTGAATGGTTATATCCTGCAATGCACCCAAAACCCTTATTAAATTGCCGTTATTATTGAATACATACAATGATTTGTTTATAAACCATCTTTGTTCTCCATTTGGCATGTTGAACCTGAATTCAGAAATTGAAGTCGTATTTTTTTCATGTATTGTTTTATCAAAACTCTGTCTTAAAATCATTCTGTCTTCTTCGTGAATTTTTGAAACAAAATAATCATAACTTACAAAGTCCCCTTCTCTTTTATCCAGTAGGTTCAAATACAATTCATTTCCCCAGATTCTGTCTGTGCCTATTTCCCAGTCCCATATAGCATCATTGGTGGATTTTGAAATCAAAAAAAGTCTTTCATTGATAAATGTCAATTCCCTTAATTTCACTTGCAGATCATTTTTCAATAAGTTTGATTGTCTTTGCAATATGTCATTATTCAATTTAATATTGGTAATATCCCTGATTACGGATACTGTTCCTATTGGCTGATTATTTTCATCTTTCAAAACGGATGCAGATACTTGCACAAATATTTTTTTGCCATTCTTGTCATGATTGATCAATTCTCCAACCCATTTTTTTGTGTCATGGAATTCACTGATAATATTTGACAGCCGATTGTTTTCATCCATTATATTAAGTACAGAAAATAAATTTTTACCTATTACCTCAGATTCACTGTATAAAAATATTTTTTCTGCATAAATATTCCATTTGATTATATTAAAATGGATATCTGTAGTGATAATGGCATCATAAATATTGGTGATAAGTGCCCTGTTATAATTTAAGTCTTTTTCTTTTTTTATTTGTAGAGAAAAATATTTTCTGAGGAGAAAATAAAAAATGATGAAAACGATTGAAAACAGAAAAGCAATTACAACAAAATTATTTCTTCTATTAAAAAAATATTTTTCATTACGCAAGGTTTGATCATCGAAATTGGACAAAAAATAATTTTGGGCACTTATCATTTTATTGTCTATCTGACTCATCAAATAAATACCCTTTCCGGTAGCAATAAAATTTTGAGCAGAATCAATGCCAAATCGATTTTTAATGTCTACCGCATCTTTACAAAAAGAGATTTTTTGGTCTACTAAAAAAAGTATGGAATCGTATTGAGTTTGTTTTAACTCATCAACATCAAACTCATTTAAACAAAACTCCCTGTCATTTTTTAAATCTTCAAATCCTTTGTAATAACTTGAAAGGAAAATAGAATCTCCTGAAATCAAATAACCTCTTTGACCCGATTCTATATTTTTTACATCTACATATATATTTTGAAGGAAAGCGAGTTTTTGAACAGATCGATGCAGGGATGTGTTTTGCTTTTTGGAAAGTATTTCTAATTGAAAAACTTGATAAATAAAATAAATTATCATCAATAAAGCCAGAAACAATAAAAGATGGATTCTTTTTCTGGACTTTTTTAATTGCATAATAATCGTTTTACATCAGCATATAATTATAACTGATCTCGTTAACGCATCGTTCTACCAACCCAATACCCAGGCGAAAATCAAGGGTGCTACAATCGTAGCATCACTTTCCACTATGAATTTAGGTGTATTTATATCTAATTTTCCCCAAGTGATTTTTTCATTGGGTACCGCACCGGAATAGGATCCGTATGAAGTAGTTGAATCGCTTATTTGACAGAAATAACTCCAGAATGGAACATCATGCCATTCTAAATCCTGATACATCATGGGTACCACACAAATTGGAAAATCTCCAGCAATTCCACCCCCTATTTGAAAGAATCCAACACCTTTACCGGAGGAATTTTTTCTGTACCAGTCAGCCAGCCAAACCATATACTCAATTCCGCTTTTCATGGTAGCGGCTTTCATTTCGTTTTTAATGACATAAGATGCGAATATATTTCCCATGGTACTGTCTTCCCAGCCGGGTACAACAATTGGAATATTTTTCTCAGCAGCAGCCAACATCCAGCTGTTCTTGGGATCTATTTCATAGTATTGCTCCAAAACGCCACTTAACAACATCTTATACATAAATTCGTGCGGAAAATACCTCTCTCCTTTATCATCCGCTTCTTTCCATAATTGATGAATATGCTTTTGTAGCCTCCTGAAAGCTTCTTCTTCAGGTATGCAAGTATCCGTTACCCTATTATAATGATTCTCTAACAAATCCCATTCGTCTTGTGGACTCAAGTCTCTGTAATTAGGTACTCTTTTATAGTGCGAGTGTGCTACTAGATTCATGATATCTTCTTCCAAATTAGCACCAGTACAACTTATTATGGCAACTTTATCCTGACGAATCATCTCAGCAAAACTCAATCCAAGCTCTGCAGTGCTCATTGCTCCGGCAAGAGTGACCATCATCTTACCACCTTCCATCAAGTGAAGTTCATAGCCCTTTGCAGCATCCATCAAAGCTGCTGCATTAAAATGACGATAATGATGTTGAATATATTGTGATACTGGCCCTTTTTGCATATTTATTTTTTTTACAAAAATAAGTGATTTAAAGCATGTAAATGATTAGCTAATCAGACGAGTTACTAATTTAAATATAATAGCAAAAAATACATGGTTTTCAATAAAATATGAATAGTGGGAGATTTAAAGTAAGGAATCTAATTCTTCTTGCTTCTTTAATATTAAATAGCAATGAATCTTCTGTGGAAAATTAGCTTTTCAAGAAATTATTTTCATAACAATTTATCCATTCATCAACAGTCATTTTTGTCATCAACTCCCCTATTAAATCATAAGGAATAGATTCCATTTTTTTAAACCGAATACAACTTTTGCCCATATCAAGTTTGCTGGTAACTTTTAAGTCATACTCCTTTACAAACCAATCCTGCAAGG
>CANFOP010000114.1 GCA_947448685.1 Chitinophagaceae bacterium
GAAGTAATAAAAAAGCGTTTTGTTATTTGTTGGCCCCGCCTATGAGTACATTACCACCTGATAGCCGAAAAAGATTAAATACTTTGGAACAATACAGTGATTTGGGAAGCGGATTTCAAATTGCCATGCGTGACTTGGATATTCGCGGAGCAGGAAATATGCTGGGCGGTGAACAAAGTGGATTTATTGCAGAAATTGGCTTTGAAATGTATCAGAAGATATTAGATGAAGCCATTCGTGAATTAAAACGAAATCAATTTAAAGATCTGTTCAAAGAAGAAATCAGTCAACAGGATGATTTTGTTAGAGACTGTAGTTTTGATACAGACCTCGAAATTTTAATCCCGGATATTTACGTGGAGAGTATCAGTGAAAGACTTAGTTTATATTCAAGATTGGATAATTGTGAAACCGAAGAAGATCTGATTGATTTTCACAATGAACTGACTGATAGATTTGGTCCTGTACCACCCGAAGCAGAGGATTTATTTACAACAGTACGTTGCAGAAAAATAGCTGTAGAATTGGGTTTTGAAAAACTATTTTTGAAAAATGGTGTACTAAAGTGTTTCTTTATTGGTAATCCCGACTCCCCTTATTTTCAAAGTGAAACATTCAATAGAATTCTATTGTTTTTACAAACAGAAACCAACAAAGGAAAACTGAAACAGGTTGGAAAAAATGGAATACTTATCATTGATAATATACAAACAATGACAGATATTTATGAGTACCTCGCCAAAATGATTGGGTTCGTAAAAAACGCTTGATATTACCTGATCAAAATAACCGTCCCTTTTTTGAAAATATTTTTTCCTGAATAATCTAAACCCGACACCATCCAAACATAAGTGCCAGTTGGTTGATCCTTTTCCATAAATTTCCCATCCCATCCTTCACGATTACTTTTTGTTGAAAAAATCACTTCGCCAAATCTGTTAAAAACCTTGAAATAATCAAATCTTTTCAAACCGACATTGAAGGGCTTCAATACATCATTCAATCCATCATGATTAGGAGTAAAAGCAGAAGGAACATAAATATCAGGTCCCTTGTAAATTTTTATATTAATTGTATCAAAGCTTTCACAACCTTCCAGTGTAGAAGCTTTTAAATAATAAGTCATATCATTGGCAATTGTTACCACAGGATTAGAAATGTTTGTTGCACTTAGCCCATAACTTGGCCACCATTGATAATTAATTCCACCAACTGCCTGTAAATATAAAGGCTGATTAGGGGCAATTAATGTATCCAGTCCTGCAAATGCATCGGTTCCAAAAACATTGATTGGGTCGGTAATTACATCAGATGGACAACCCTCACTTGAGATAGCATATAATGAAACAACATAATGACCATTGTTTGTATAAATATGTGTAATGGGAGATCCTTCATCCAAAGTATTGTCACCAAAATTCCAATGCCATTCATCAATGCCAATTGAAGTTGAGGTTTCATTGGCTGTAAAATGAACTGGCAAAAATTTACAAGTATCGCTGAAATGCATTTCTATTCTTGGTTTATCTGCAACATAAACTGTTTTAGTTATTGGAGTTGCCATACATGAACTTAAACCGGTTGAAGATGTAACTAAAGTAACCTGGTGAGGTCCGGGATTTAGAAAAACATGCGTTGGGTTTTTGATTGTTGCAGGAAAGCTGCTATCGCCATAGGTCCATTGCCAATAATTAACCGCGCCAACACTTACTGTGGATCGATCATGAAAAATTGTAGGAGAACCTATACAAACGGAGTCTGTAAAGTCAAAGTTGTTTACAGGTCTTTCGTGAATATTAATTGGTCTGCGTAAAGTATCGGATCGGCATCCCATTTTTGTGGTAACAACAAATTTTACATTTTTAACACCTCCAGTTACATAAGCTGTAGAAGAATTTTGTAATGTTGACGTGATACCAGCATTATCAAAATCCCAATACCATGAATATAATGTATCTGTATTTGCTACTGAAGAATGATCAATAAAATTAATTGTATTGGTTGAGCAACTATCAGTAATTGAAAAATCAACAGTGGGGCTGTTTCCAATGATTACTATTTGAGGAAACAACTCTTCACAACCATCCGGACTTACCACTTTATAAACAACATTATAGGTACCGGGTGATGTATAGATATGAACAGGATTAACATTGACTGAGTCTATAGGGCTTCCATCTCCAAAATTCCAGTATCTTTTAAGTGCATTAGAAAAACTGGAAGTTGAGTCAATGAAAGTAATTGGTTCATTCACACATTTTTTTTGTGTGGGTGAAAAATGAAAATATGGTGTAAGGGTAGTGCAAAATTTTTGTGTATTATACAATGCCCCTGTAGCTCCCGTAAAACCCCAGTAAACCATATTATTTCCTCCAAAAACTGTTGCAACAAAATCTCTTGTGGCGTTTACCCTCGCTACACCATCAAAAAACACGCCCATATTTTTAGTTGTTGCATTCCATACAATTCTTAATAAATGATTTTGACAATCTTCCACATTATCGCTGGTGGAAGAGATTCTGGTGATAGGAGTAATTGTATTGGCCGAAGAATGATTTACATCTCCGTTTAATTGTATGGCAATGTGATCGTAATAAGGGTCATTATCAGGACTTGAATTCTGATAAGTATCTAAAGTAACAGCCACACCGGGCGTAATTCCTCCGTAACCCATTCCTGCACCCGTTCCACCGACACTAGTACTGATCGGCTGAAGTACAAATGCAATTCCGTCAGCACCATTTGCATCTGTACATCCCAAAAAAACTTGAAAAGTAAAATCAAAGGATTGATTCAGATCAATACGATTGTTATTCCAGACGGAACCCTTCATTGTTGGCGAGTTGGGTGTCAATGTATAACAATGGCAATTATCCCTGGAGGCATTCCCATTTATGGTGTATTGGCCAATTCCGGTATTCAATAAAAGTATTAAAAATGACAATAACAGAAAAGATCTCAACATTTTTTGAATAATAGTTAAATGAATGAATTTGTTTTTATCTCATTATGGTAACATTACCTTTTCTGGTAATCCTTATTCCGTTATTATCTACAACGTTCAAAACAAAATAATAAGTGGCGTCCGGTAATGGCTTATTGTTATAAGTTCCGTCCCAGTTATTTTGATAATCTTTTGAATAATAAACCATTGACCCGTACCTGTTGTAAACTGTTGCCTCTACATGATGAATACATGTAGCGTCAAATACAATCCATTTATCATTATATCCATCAAAATTTGGGGTAAAAATTTTAGAAGGGTTGAAACATGGTTGATTAACAGTCAGTATCATGGAATCACTGTTACTGCATCCAAATTGATTTTGAACGGTCAATGTATAAATTGTTGTTTGACTAGGGTTAGCCGAAGGAGTTAATGAATTAAATCCTAATAAACCAGTTGTCGGACTCCATAAGTAGGATGTACCCGTACCTGAACCTTGCAAACTTATTCCAACGCCCGCACTTATACTTAAACTTGGCCCGGCATTTACATCAACTGGAACAGGATTGACTGTTATGCTTTGACTGGAAGAAGTTGTACAACCTGAAACTGTAGTGAAAGTATAAGTAATGTTATGTATTCCAACTCCGGCGTCCTGAGGATTAAAAAATCCGGTGGATGCATTTACACCATTACCAGCATAAACACCCGTACCTAATGCAATAGAAGAAACGGGGCTTCCGCCGGATAATTGAAAAGAATTGTCATTTTCACAAACCGCATTCAATGGGGTCAAAGCGGCATTGGCATTTACACCCACTTCGATTGTTTTATAAAGTGTATCAGATGTACAGCCTTCCAGCGTTGTCACCACAAATTTTATATTCTTCGGACCCGAGGATGTATACAATGAAAATGGATGGGGGTCGGTGGATGTTAGTCCTGCATTATCTAAATTCCAATACCACTGATTGATAGTTCCTATGTTCACATGTGAAGTGTCTGTAAATTGTATTCCAAGATTATTGCAATTTCCAGTTATTGAAAATCCTGCTACAGGTTTATCACCAATGACAACTGTTTGAGGATATAGTTGTTCACATCCATCTATGCCTATAACAGTATAGGTAACATTATAAGAACCTGGCGAGGAATAAGTATGTATAGGATTCACACTTACTGAATCTATTGGACTTCCGTCACCAAAATTCCAGTATCTTTTTTGAACAGAACCATTAAAACTAATAGTAGAATCATAAAAAGTAACAGGAGTATTTGCACATCTTTTTTGTGATGGTAAAAAATAAAACGAAGGAGTCAATGGCGTACAAAATTTCTGTAAATTATGTAGAGCACCAGTTGCCCCTGTAAATCCCCAATATACCATACTATTGCCTCCCAGCACATTCGCAACAAAATCAAATTCAACATTCAACCTTTCCTGATTGTCAAAATATACAATCATATTTTTTAAACCGGCATCCCATATAATGGTTAAGTAATGGTCCTGACAGTCTTCCACATTATCACTAAATGCTGAAATTGGTGTTAGTGGAGTAATCGTGTTAGCATTAGCATGATTAACATCTCCATTCAACTGAATAGCAATATGGTCATAAGGCGGATCATTGGCCACATCAGAATTTTGATAAGTGTCCAGCGTAACAGCAATCGCAGGAGAAATACCTCCGTAACCCATTCCGCTACCTGTTCCGCCTACACTTGTACTGATTGGTTGCAGTACAAAAGCCATTCCATCTGCACCATTGGCATCCGAACAGCCTAAAAAAACCTTGAATGTAAATTCAAAAGACTGATTAAGGTCAATTTGATTATTGTTCCAAACAGTACCTGATTGAGTTGCTAAGTCAGGTGTTAAAGTATAACAATTACAAGAGGTTTGTGTTGCATTTCCATTCACAGTATATTGAGCTTCAGTAAATTGAAAACCTGTCAAAAACAGTATAAAAATAATTGTCTTTTTCATCAGCAGTTTGGTTTGAATAAACTAATAAGTTAGTAGAAAAATAATTGAATTATTAATAAAACAATTAAAAATTCAATTTCACTTATGATTGATAGAAATTTGATAAAATATCCGTCTCTTGAAAAGACATTTTAACTCTTGAAGTTAACATTTTTTCAGAAAATATTATTGTCCAAAAATAAATAGCCGCTCATAATGAACGGCTATTGAAAATTACTTTTGTAACATTCAAGGAATTACCAGGCTTTCTTAGCAACTCCGTCTTTAACAGCTTGTAAAGCAGTTGCTTCGCCCAACATAGTAGTCATTTTGTTTCCCTTACCATCATGACCTTGAGCCATATACCCTCCACGGGCTGTTTTTGTTATCACTGCATCTTGCATAGGTACATTTTTTTCTTTGGTTTTCATGCAATAAGCGGTTAGCATTTTTGACATTTTAATTGAATTTATTGTTAGAAATAAAGTTAATAACATCCTTCCAAATTGAAATCGGATGCAATGAAGTACAATCTACTTAAAATATTGATTTCACCAAAATTCATTATATAATTACTCTCCACACTATGTGAATATCCTAGAGCATTTAATTTAATAACAATCGTTAAACATCAATTTTAGCATACTTCGCATGAGTTTCAATGAATTCCCTTCTAGGTGGTACTTCATCTCCCATCAACATGCTGAACACCCCATCGGCAGCTGTAAGACTATCTATGGTTACTTGCTTCAAAGTTCTTGTTGCCGGATTCATGGTGGTTTCCCACAATTGTTCGGCATTCATTTCTCCCAAACCCTTGTATCGCTGTATAGTAACACTATCATCTTTTCCTTGACCCAATTTTGTAACCCAGCCTTTTCTTTCTTCATCATTCCATGCATATTCCTGATCCTTACCTTTTTTGACCAAGTATAGCGGGGGCTGAGCGATATACACGCATCCTTGTTCCACCAACTCTTTCATGTATCTGAATATGAATGTGAGAATCAATGTTGCGATATGACTACCATCCACATCAGCATCCGTCATGATGATCAATTTATGGTATCTCAATTTAGATATATCCAATGCCTTTGCATCTTCTGATGTTCCTATTTTAACACCCAGTGCCGTAAACATATTTCTGATCTCCTCATTGTCATAAATTTTATGTTCCATTGCTTTCTCCACATTAAGAATCTTTCCCCTTAATGGTAATATTGCTTGAAAGCTTCTATCACGACCTTGTTTGGCTGTACCACCTGCCGAATCTCCTTCGACAAGGAAGAGCTCACATTTGCCCGGATCTTTTTCAGAACAATCTGCCAGTTTACCTGGTAAACCTCCTCCAACTAAAACGCTTTTCCTTTGCACCATATCACGTGCGCGCTTTGCTGCGGCTCTTGCCTGTGCTGCAAGAATAACTTTTTGAATGATTGTTTTTGCATCGCGTGGATTTTCTTCCAGGTAAGCTTCCAATACCCTGCTTAAAGTTGTATCTACAATACCCATCACCTCACTGTTGCCTAATTTGGTTTTGGTTTGTCCTTCAAATTGAGGCTCAGGAACTTTTACAGAAATGATGGCTGAAATACCCTCTCTAAAA
>CANFOP010000115.1 GCA_947448685.1 Chitinophagaceae bacterium
ACTGATGCTGCAAAAAAGGCATTCGTAATGAATAGAATTGGAGACCTTGGATTTTTATTGGCTTTGTTTTGGTTGATTGCAAAAATTGGTACGTTACAATTTGATGAGGTCTTCAGTGCAGCAAGTCTTGCTAAACTGTCTGCAAAAGATATCACAGGAATCACTTTGCTGATGTTTGTCGGAGCCACTGGTAAAAGTGCTCAAATCCCATTATATACTTGGCTTCCGGATGCTATGGCGGGACCTACACCTGTGAGCGCATTAATACATGCCGCCACAATGGTTACGGCCGGTATTTATATGATTGCAAGAAGCAACGCTTTGTTTTCATTGGCCCCCATTACCCAAACGGTAATTACATTTGTTGGGTTGGCTACCGCATTGCTTGCTGCTTCAATTGCCATCAAACAAAACGACATAAAAAAAATATTGGCCTACTCTACAGTAAGTCAATTAGGGTTTATGTTTTTAGCACTTGGAACCGGAAATTACGTGGCAGCTGTTTTTCATGTGATGACACATGCTTTTTTCAAAGCTTTGATGTTCCTGGGAAGCGGAAGTGTAATCCACGCTATGGGAGGAGAGCAAGATATAAGAAAGATGGGAGGTTTACATAAGCATATGAAAATCACCAGCATTACTTTCTTTGTAGGATGCCTTGCCATTTCAGGAATTCCGGGTTTTTCGGGGTTCTTCTCAAAAGATGAAATTTTATCTGGTGTCTTCAGTCATAATATTGTGTTATACGCACTTGCTCTGTTTGCGGCTTTATTAACTGCATTTTACATGTTCAGGCTATACATTGTCACATTTACAGGTTCATTTCGCGGCACTCATGATCAGGAACACCATCTTCATGAAAGCCCCAAGGCCATGACAATCCCTTTGATAATATTGGCTGTATTGAGTATTATTGGCGGTTATGTTGGTGTGCCTGAAGTTTTGGGTGGTCATCATGAACTGGCTTCATACTTATCTCCGGTTGTAAAGTCAACTGAACATCATCTTACTCACGTTGTCGAATATACGCTAATGGCGGTTTCGACAATTCTTGTGTTGATTTCAATATTGTTTTCTTGGTTGAAATTCAGAAATTACAAAGTTGAAACAGAAGCCAAAGGATTTGGAAAATTACTGCAAAACAAATGGTATGTAGATGAGTTTTATCAATCTGTGATAGTTGGACCTATGCAAAATGTCGCAGGCTTTTTTAATAAAATTGTAGAGTCTAAAATAATTGATGGTGCTATAAATGGGGTGGGGAAGTTAATTAATTACGGAAGCAGACAATTACGGTGGTTGCAAAGCGGACAGGTTGGCGCTTATGTTTTGTTGATGGTAATAGGAATGCTGATACTTTTTTTCATACAATTGTTTCTATAAAAATATAATACATTGGGTAACTATTTCACATTTCCGGACTTATTGATTTGGCTGCCATTATTGGCAGGGATATTTTGCTTTATTGTAAAAGAAGAAAAAAGCGCCAGGCTAACTGCTGTTCTTTTTTCGATGTTGATCTTAGGCGTTTCAATAGCCACTTTATTCTTTACAAATGATACAAAGTATTTAAACTACAATAATGTAAATTACATTTGGCTCAAATACATTGGAGCCAATTATTACATAGGGTTAGACAGCACGGGAAGAATGCTTACATTGCTTACAGCGACTGCATTCCCACTCATTCTTATTGCAACTTCTAAAACTTCTATCAAAAATGCTGCTTCCTACTTTGGATTAATCATGCTCACTCAGGCCGGTTTGATGGGTGTGTTTATGGCTTTGGATGCTTTGACTTTTTATTTTTTCTGGGAACTTGCTTTGATACCTGTTTATTTTTTAAGCAGCAAGTGGGGGGGCGAAAACAGTATTCAGGCAACTTTCAAGTTCTTTGTTTACACTTTTGCCGGATCTCTTTTAATGCTGATTGGCATCCTCTATGTTTACCTTCACACCGGCACTAAAGGATTTGAAGATGGAGTGATCGTTAATCATTCTTTTTCATTGGTATCCTTTTACAATGCCAATCTTTCTGTATCAGATCAAAACTGGTTGTTTGTTCTTTTTTTTATTGCATTCGCAATTAAAATGCCCATATTCCCATTTCATACATGGCAACCTGATACATACGATCAGTCTCCAACTTCAGTAACAATGATATTGAGTGGTGTTATGGTAAAAATGGGACTGTTTGGTTTGTTACGCTGGCTGATGCCGGTATTTCCACTGGGAGTTGCTCATTTCAAAAACATTGTTATCATTCTTTCAATAACAGGGGTGGTCTATGCAAGTTTTGTGGCCATGATGCAGGACAATATTAAAAAACTGATTGCCTATTCATCCATTGCACATATTGGTTTAATGTGCGCTGCAATTTTTGCCATGAATCAGATCAGTGTTCAGGGTGCATTAATACAAATGTTCAATCATGGCATCAACATTATCGGCATGTGGATAGTGGTAGAAATAATAGAAAGGCAAACTGGTGTGAAAAAGATTTCACAATTGAGTGGATTGGCCTCAACTGCCCCAATGTTGACTATTTTTCTTGTGATCATAGCATTTGCAAATATCGCACTTCCGCTTACAAATGCTTTTACAGGAGAGTTTCTGATGTTCAGTGGATTGTACAATTATAACAAATGGTTTGCTGCAGTTGCAGGGTTGGGAATAATCATATCCGCTGTATACACATTAAATTTGATTCAAAAAGTATTTTATGGCAGTACCAATGCTGTAGCTGCGGATGTGAAAGATGTTTCTTTAAATGAAAAAATCGTATTGATTATAATTGTTGGAGTAATCTTTTTTATTGGAATATATCCGCAACCTTTGATAGACTTAACCAAAGACGCAGTTAATAATTTATTGGTAAGAGTTAAATAAAAAAAACAAAGATATTGATGTGATTCATTTTTCGTGTTTAATCAAAAATGAATGCAGCAAAGTCTATATGTGATAAAACGAAAAAAAAAACAATAAACACACATGAACGCAATTATATTAACAGCAATATGGGGTGTGGTGATGATGTTTTCCGGAGTAGCTTTTAAAAACAAATCAATCCCAAAATATCTTGCTATTATCGGATTATTGATTGTGATTATTGCCAATACAACAGAGTTTGCAACCGGAAGTCCGATTATTCATATCAACATTCACAATATGTTGAAATTTGAAAAATACAATCTTCTTTTCATAGATATTGCATTTTTGTGTACACTGATTTATTTTTTATTATCAGGTACTGATATTGAAAAGGTTGGACCGCATGTGGGAGAATACTTTGCTTTGATATTTTTCGTATTGTGCGGAGTGTCTATAGTTGCTACTTTCAACACATTATTGATGTTTTTCATCGGCATTGAGATTTTGTCAATTCCTCTTTATATTCTCACAGGAAGTGAAAAAAGAAATTTAAAAAGTAATGAGGCTGCGCTGAAGTATTTTTTAATGGGGGCGTTTTCTACCGGAATCATGCTGATGGGAATTGCATTTATATATGGAGGAAATCCCAACGCATCTTTTTTTATTGATAAAATTCAGATAGGGGAAGGTCACATGCCTGTGCTGATAGCGGTGGGATTGTTGTTTACGCTTGTGTCTTTATCATTCAAGGTTTCTGCTGCACCATTTCACTTCTGGACTCCTGATGTGTATGACGGAGCTCCCACTGTGTTTACATCTTTTATGAGTACCATTGTAAAAGCAGCAGGATTTTTTGCATTTATCAGATTATTTGAGCATTCTTTTGGAACAATGCATGATCAATGGCAGAAGTTGATTGTCATCATTACCATCTCAACTTTATTAATTGGAAATGTAACAGCAGTTTTTCAGCAAAGCGTAAAAAGAATGCTGGCGTACTCAAGTATAGCTCAGGCAGGGTTTATGCTATTGGCATTGTTTGCATTGAACGATAAAGCCAAAGAAGGTATTATGCTTTATACCGCAGCATATAGTCTTGCTTCGATTGGTTTGTTTGGCGTTCTTACTAAAATGGAAGATTTTACCATTGAAGGATTTAATGGATTGGCAAAACAACAGCCTATGATCGCATTTGCTGCAACTATTTGCTTGTTGTCTTTAACGGGCGTTCCATTGACAGCAGGATTCCAGAGTAAAT
This sequence comes from Chitinophagaceae bacterium, assembly GCA_947448685.1. Classification (GTDB taxonomy): domain Bacteria; phylum Bacteroidota; class Bacteroidia; order Chitinophagales; family Chitinophagaceae; genus Ferruginibacter. Next base: position 4,130 of record CANFOP010000115.1, read on the forward strand.
TTTTTATGCTCATGGCAGCAGTTGACAATGGTCATCAGTTCTGGCTAGTTATAGTAGCAGTAATGTTTGCCGCTATCAGCGCATATTATTATTTCAGGGTTATTCAGGCAATGTATTTCAAAGAACCATCTCAGCATGACGCAACTATCATACATTCCGTATCTTTCCAATTTAAATTCATGTTGATTGTTGTTGCATTTCTTGTAGTTGTAATTGGAATTTATCCTGAAATTATCATAGGATGGATGTACAGATGATTTCTATTTCTTTTCTTCTTGTAAATACCGCATATAAAAACAGGTACCATTGTATATCTTTGAAATAATTTCAGTATTATGACTTATGCAGATATATTAGCGTTATCTTGGAAAAACATCAGGGGTAATAAATTGCGTACAGCCATTACCGTTATTATTATTGCTTTGGGAATATTTGCATTGATTCTGATTATAACGGCCATTCAGGCCGCCAGCAATAGTTTGACAAGCAGTTTCTCTACCATGGGATCCAATGCTTTTAGTATAAGATTCAAGGAGCGAAGTTTTAATTTTGGTCACCGTAACAGGGCGAGTGCTACAAAATCAACAAAAAAAATATTGAATGAAAGAAAGTCCAATATGGGCATTCCCATAAGTTATGACGAGGCGATTACATTTAAGCATCGTTTTGAATTTCCCGGATCAATTGTTGGTGTTGCTTTAAGAGGTCCTGCAGGTGTTGTGGTAAATACCAATCAATCCAAAACAAATCCTGAAATAAATATTTATGGTGGAGATGAGAATTACCTTGATTTAAATGGATATTCGATAGCTTATGGAAGAAATTTCACTTTAACCGAAATAAGCTCAGGTGTAAATGTATGTATGATTGGGAGCGGAGTGGCTGCAAAACTTTTTTCAGACAATCAGGCTAAAGCAATTGATGCCCTCATAAGAGTAGACCACATACCTTACCGAGTCATTGCCGTTTTAGCAGAGAAAAGTTCCAGTGCTTTTTTTAATACAAGTAAAGTAGTTATTACGCCGTTTGACAATGTAAGAAGACTTTTTGCCAATCAAAACGCAACCTACAACTTGGCTGTAAAAGTGAATGACATAAAAAAAATGAATATTGCAATCGGGGAGGCAACCGCAATTTTCAGACCTGTCAGGAAATTAACCGTAAAAGATGCCGATAATTTTTATATAGACAAGAGCGACAGTGTAGCGGAGAGTTTACTTAAAAATTTAGGTTTTGTGGAAAAAGGTACCATCGGAATTGCATTTATAACATTAATCGGAGCCGCTATTGGATTAATGAACATTATGTTAGTGGCAGTGAATGAACGGACAAAAGAGATTGGTCTTGCAAAAGCGTTGGGTGCAACTGGTGTATCAATCCGTTCGCAATTCTTATTTGAATCAGTTATTATCAGTTTAATGGGTGCTGTTGCCGGCATTATTTCAGGCGTACTTCTTGGTAATTTAGTGGCCCTTTTATTACATACCGGATTTGTTATTCCCTGGGGCTGGGTTATTTCAGGTGTTTTTGTTTGTTTTATAGTAGGATTGCTGGCAGGGCTTTATCCTGCAATGAAGGCATCCAAACTTGATCCAATTGTTGCATTACGGTATGAATAGTGATTTCCCCAAAAAATCCACTTAAAATATAAAAGTTTTAAAAATTTTTTCCTTCGAATACTTCCTTACAAATAATTTATTAACTTGTCGCTTCTTTGCAAGACATCGATTATACAATCATATGTAAATTGCAAGAATTCATTTTATTATAGTACAAAAATTATCTTAACCAATTAAAAACAGATTGTTATGGCAGAACAAATTAAAACTGCAAAATCAGCTCAAGAAAACAAGTCCGGAAACATGATTTCATTATTGGCGCCAGTTGTGTGTGTATTGGCCGGATATTTAATTTGGAGATTTATTTTGGGCGCAGGCTCTAATTTCGCTGTAGGAAGTGAAAATGGCGGATTTTGGCCAGAAAGAGAAGCTCCAAAAACTGCCTTGAGTAAAATGTATCTTGGAGGAATCATCGTGCCGATTTTGATTGGAACATTTCTAACCATGATAACTTTCGTTGTTGAAAGATTTATGACTATCAAAAAGGCAAGCGGAACAGGAAGCAATGCAGATTTTGTTCGCAAAGTTCAATTTCACTTGGCTAACAAAAATATTGAAGCGGCTCTTGCAGAGTGCGACAAACAAAAGGGATCTGTAGGAAATGTAATGAAAGCAGGATTACATCGTTACAAAGAAATGATTAACAAC